>CBDTVC010000033.1:0-11063 GCA_965363925.1 uncultured bacterium
CCAACGTTGTCGCCGGATCGTAACCGCCGAACTTCAACATTTGTGGACCCATGTTCACCTGGAAGGTCACTTCGACATCGACCATATTCGCTGGCAACATTTCGGTTTCACCGCCACGTCGAACGACAGTTGCCGTATTCGCAACGCTATCGACAACGATGTACGTATCCCATGCAGAAGGATCGTCATCCGGTCCGGCGTCGTCATCCAGGCTTCCGTCCTCGTTAATCAACAACCCGTAGATCAACCGCACCGTTGGTGCCGCTTCGTCTGGAGCAAGGAAAACCCGGTCTTTGCCAAATCCATTCTCATTGTCGAAGCCGTCCATGCCAAACTTCAGCTTGCCATTGCGGCTTTCTCCAGCCTGCTTCATGACCTGGAACGTAAATACCGAATCGCCAGCTGCCGCGTCACCTTTCGTGCCGTCATCGACGAGCTTCAGATCTTCGATACCGCCCAACGTCGCGCCCCAATCTTCCCAGCCATTCGCACTAGCAAACGGTCCGTTCGCAAACGGATTGGAGAACGTGTACAGCGTATCGCCTGACTGCGTGTCTGGTGGCAGGAAGCCGTTATCGGCCAGATAGTAGTACGCAGGCCGCGCATCTACTTCGACCGTAATGGTTGAGGCTTCACCGAATAGGATGAGATCTGAGTACGATTCATTTGCAAAGAATCCTACAGGGACCACATCTTCCACCAATCCATTGGTGTCAGTATCAACAAGACCTGTTGGAACGATATACTGCCGGTCGTTAGCCACACCTTCCCAACCAACGATGCCGGGATCTGTCTTGTCACGAGTAATGAACTTGTAGTAGAGCGTATCACCCTCGTTGACGGTGCCGAGCGGCACAACCGCAGCAAAGAGACTGTCATTGATCAATGTCTGCTGGAAGAGCGTGTCAGTCGACTCGCCCCAGCCGTTGAAGGATCCAGCAACCTGCACCAACGTTGTCGCCGGATCGTAACCGCCGAACTTCAACATTTGTGGACCCATGTTCACCTGGAAGGTCACTTCGACATCGACCATATTCGCTGGCAACATTTCGGTTTCACCGCCACGTCGAACGACAGTTGCCGTATTCGCAACGCTATCGACAACGATGTACGTATCCCATGCAGAAGGATCGTCATCCGGTCCGGCGTCGTCATCCAGGCTTCCGTCCTCGTTAATCAACAACCCGTAGATCAACCGCACCGTTGGTGCCGCTTCGTCTGGAGCAAGGAAAACCCGGTCTTTGCCAAATCCATTCTCATTGTCGAAGCCGTCCATGCCAAACTTCAGCTTGCCATTGCGGCTTTCTCCAGCCTGCTTCATGACCTGGAACGTAAATACCGAATCGCCAGCTGCCGCGTCACCTTTCGTGCCGTCATCGACGAGCTTCAGATCTTCGATACCGCCCAACGTCGCGCCCCAATCTTCCCAGCCATTCGCACTAGCAAACGGTCCGTTCGCAAACGGATTGGAGAACGTGTACAGCGTATCGCCTGACTGCGTGTCTGGTGGCAGGAAGCCGTTATCGGCCAGATAGTAGTACGCAGGCCGCGCATCTACTTCGACCGTAATGGTTGAGGCTTCACCGAATAGGATGAGATCTGAGTACGATTCATTTGCAAAGAATCCTACAGGGACCACGTCTTCCACCAACCCATTGGTGTCAGTGTCAACAAGACCTGTTGGAACGATATACTGCCTGTCGTTAGCCACGCCTTCCCAACCAACGATTCCGGGATCCGTCTTGTCACGAGTAATGAACTTGTAGTAGAGCGTATCACCCTCGTTGACCGTGCCGATCGGCACAACCGCCGCAAAGAGACTGTCATTGATCAATGTCTGCTGGAAGAGCGTGTCAGTCGATTCGCCCCAGCCGTTGAAGGATCCAGCAACCTGCACCAACGTTGTCGCCGGATCGTAACCGCCGAACTTCAACATTTGTGGACCCATGTTTACCTGGAAGGTCACTTCGACATCGACTTGCGCCTGCGCCGAAATAACCATCACAGACATCAGCCCTGCGATGCAGAGATTCTTCGTTATCCGTGTTGTCATTTTTTGTACCTGTGGTAGCGTTTTATGTATTGCTATTCAGCAGTCGTCTCCAGGATCAGAAAAGAACCGAGAGCGACCACATTTGTTGAGTGCCAAGATCGTTGTAGTCCATTATGGCATAGTCGAACGAGGCGCCAATTCCGTCTCGAAGTCGGTATTGAAGACCGAGTCCTGCCGTCCATCCGCCATCATCTGCAATCTCAGCAAAGGCAGCACGATAGCCTCCGCGAAGGAAAAACATATCGCGAAAAGAATACTGGACACCGACGTTCGCACTTTCAGAATTGTCGTTAGGATGCAGAGCATCGAGCGCAATCGTTACTTTACTCTGACCGTTGTCGATTGGGTCAATTGCAATGCCGACTCGGTACGTAAGCGGCATCGGCCACTTGTCAACCTCAAGCCGCGCAGCAAGGTTAGGGTTGTTCCCCTCGCTTTTCTCATCAATGTCGATGGCTTGACGAAGATCGGTTCCCGCCAACTGCAGGTCGGTCCCAAAATTGGCCATTGACATCCCGATGCGAAGGTTTCGGAAGGAAGTAACATAAACGACGCCCAAGTCCAACGCCGCACCGGTTGCCGCCTCATTCCAAATTTTCTGGCGAACAAACTTGGCCGTCCCCCCCACTGAGAACCTTTCGGTCAAGCTCTTAGCATACGATAGACCCACCGAGAGGTCAGTCGGCTCAAAGCGTTCGCCAGTTCCTTCGGGGTTTTCAATCGTAGTAACTTCAATTTCACCGTAACTGAACGACGAAACCAGGAGCCCAACATTTCCAATGGGCGAATTCAAGGCGAGGGCAACCGTTGTAAACTGACTGTCCTGAATCCAATTCACAGACGACAGTGTAACGCCACTTTCGGACATACTTGCCAGTCCAGCTGGATTCCAATAGAGTGCGTTTGTGCCTTCCGCAAAAGCAACCTGAGCATTCCCCATCGCTGATGATTTCGCATCGGTGGAGAGCCCGAGAAAAGCAGCCGCGGTGGTACCAACCTTGTTTTGCGCACGCACCTCAGTAGCCGCAAACAAAAGGCAAATTGCAAGGAAGATTGACTTGAAATGTCTCATCAACTAAGTCCTACTTAATAATTGCAAGTTTGCCGATCTTCTCTCCTACTCCATCGACCCAAACGCGATAGAAGTAGACTCCGAAAGCGACGTCCAAGCCTGCCCGCGTCCGCAAGTCCCAGGACACCGTCCCGTCTGTTATCTGACCGTCGTGAAAGAGTTCTTTGATGAGTTCGCCTCGGACCGAGAAGATCTGAATCGTCGCATTCGCCGGCAGGTGAATAAAGTCAATTCGCCGCTGACCTCGACCGGTCGTAATTGTCGTTGGATTGCGAAGCTCCCACTTCGCAGCCGCGACGTACGGATTTGGCACGACTTTAACTAACTCAAGCTGCTCCTTAGCAGACACTTCGTCAACGTCAGATCGCCGCGCCCGAAACGTAAATCGGTCAAGTGAACGGAAGGGCTTCAGTGTATTCACTTTGAAGACATCGCCGCCCACAGGTAGGTTACCGACTCCTCCAGATTCGAACGTGATCGAAAACACGGCCCTCAGTTCGCTGTTAATCAGTTCGTAGATAGTGATGGATTCTCCACTGGCATCCAATCGTCCGTTTCGTGTGGCACTACTGCCCTCAAGAAACGCAAATGCGGCAGGACCACCCGTTGAGAGGTTCTGCACATTAAAATATGTGTCGACTGACGGCGCTGTTGGTGCCAGCGAAGCCGTTCCCAGCTTTTTCTCGATTGACGTGGCACTGACCTGATCCGTAAAACGGACCTCGTAGTCGAACGGAAGAGCGGTCCCGGTGAACCGCCAGAGGGCAACGTTCGGTACAAAAGCCGACATGGGCCTCAGCCCAGCTGTCGTATCTGCCCAGTTGGTGTTATCAAGGTCAACTTTGGTCTGATCATTCCGAAACAACAACCTAATCCCATCAAACACGACGCCTTCCGCACCTTGAATGGAAGCCTGACTGGTCTTCGTCGACCCGCCCGCAGTTACCGAAAAGGTATTCGCCCCGAACTCCGAACCCTCAAACGTTACTTCGTAATCAACATTTTCTTCGAACTGATTCGGGTCAAGCGCCTCGGCAAAGATCTGGCCAGTGGCGGGACCGGTTGTGTGCACCAGTTCACTATCCACGTCGCCACGAGAGAAGCCAGCCACTGCGGCGTTCGGAGTAACCACGGCCACATTAATATCCGGCTGAACTTCACCTGTCTCCGTGACCGACACAAGGGTACTGTTTTCGGCAGGGAAGAAATCCGGACTACCCTTGTCGTACGCAGTAACTCCGTAGAAATATCGGCGCCCGTTCTCGACTTCTCTGTCGACAAAAGAATGTTTGAGCCCAGAGTCATCACCAAGGTAAAAGGGAATACCGGCTGTCCGATTTATCAACGACGCATCACCGGTGACCCAGAAGTCTTTCAGTCCGTCCTTAAGATCGAACTGTGCGATCGGTACTCGCAACGCTTCGCGACCGAACGCATCCGTAATCGGGAGCGCATCTGCAAAGTTGGGATCGGTCGCCTTGTAGAGTTTATAGCCCTGAAAATCCTTGCCGAGAATCGGATCAATCGATTCCTCCGCGAGGGCATCCCAGAACACCGTGACCTCGCCATCTCCCGGTACGGCTGTAATCGTCGGCTTATCTGGTGGTCTCGCAAAGTTGTAGTTGCGATCAAAGATCTCCTGAACGGTTTCGACGTTCCGGGTGACAGTCGAGAGCTTCTGTCCAAAGTCCTGTCCATTCCCGAAGACCATCGCCATGGAGAATCGCAGCGATTGTCCCGGCTCTAGCCGGAAATATCCAGATCCAAAAATGAAGTCGCCGTCTACGCCACCAGTACTTTGCTGCGCCACCAGCTCTTCGTTGGTCGTGAAAAACCCGGGCGTCATCGCACTCCAAATCCGGTTGTCTTCATTCATTCGAAGTGCGCCCGGCGGTGTGAAGTAAAAGAAGTTGGAGAGACCAACCTGATCCGTTTCATTGACATCAAGTCCTTCATAGTTGGGTTCGCCGACTGTCGGTCGACCATCCCCCTCTCCCGTGTCTCCTGTTGCAGCAACGCCATCCGCTCCAACGTCGTCCGGGCCGGGCCGCCAATCACTATCATTGTCAATGCCATCCAGATCGGTTTCGTCAATCATTGGATTGAGAAAACCGTTGGATAGAGAATCGGCGCGAACCGGCTCGCGGCCCCGAATACTTCTACCGAACTCGATGTAGTTCACGTACCGCACAGGAGGAAGCGTCTTCACGTTGCCGTCGAACTCCTGGGCACGTCGCTCAAAATGCAGAAACTCGTCTTCGTCAATCAATCCGTCGAGGTCATTATCGATTAGATCCTTTTCGACAACGAGCTGAGTTCCAAGCTGACTGTTGATTCGTATCCGCTGTTCCTCCAGCGTCGTTCCAGCCGAAATCGAATAGGTTTTACCCTGAGTGACGACCGATACCGAACTGCCGTCGTTCGGGACATACGCATATGATCGCGTGAACTCTTCATCGATCAGAACAATTGGATCACCAGCGGCAAACGTCCGGGGCTGGAAATCAGAAGAGGAAAAGAGGTTTCCAGAACCCCTCAAAGAGGCATCCGGAACGAACGGAAATCCATCCACATTATTCCGATCGCTATCGCCGTCATTGTCGATTCCGTCAAGAGCGTTGCCGGGGCTTTCCATAAAGGCGTATCCGACAATCCCAACGTTCTGTCCGTTAGCTCCGATAAATGGAGAAAAGTCCCATGAATACACAATCCGATTGAGCTGGTCGAAGAATGCGAGGTCATCCTGAGAGTCGCCGTCACCGCCTGCGAGCGTACCGATCGTAAGTCCAACCGCTACGCGCGGATAGGTTGTCGTACTCGTGTTGACAACCTCGTACAGGGTGAACATTGCGTCCTGAGCGAGGAACTGACTCCATTGAAGCCCTCGTACTTTGACGGCGAGGCCCAAGCCCCCCCTACTGGCATCGGTTGAATCCGCAGAAAAGTTGGGGAACGTCCGCTGTACTTCTCGATCATTGTCGTCATCGAGCCAGAAGTATGACTCAAGATCCGCATTCTGAACGCCGCGCCCGAAGAAGCCATTCCAATCTGCCTTGCCCGTCGTCGGGTCAACCCAGTCCGGTTGGTCGGGCCAAAACGACGGCCATGAATCGCGATCATTGCTGATAGCCGGCTTCTCGTTTACCCCGTCGTCGTTTGCAAAGCCACCCATTGGCTCGAATCCCCAAACCAGACTGAGATTCTGCGGGTCCTGGTTCGAGCCGGCCCGTGGATGTCGTGGCGTAACGGCGTGAAAGATCAACGTATCCACAACACCATCATCATCCGAGTCAATTGGCACTTCCGCTACGATTGTTGGAACGACATCGCCAACATAGAACGACTCCGAGCCACGCGGCCATTCGGCCCGCACTTCGCCAGTTCCTGCCTGCAATCCGGTGTTGAAGAAATTGATGCTGATCTGATTCCCATCCATCAACGCCTTCTTCTCGTTACTCCTGCTGGATCGATACGTCGGATCAAGGAGGAACGCGGGAATTGACGACCGCTGTGCAACTGCATCGTTCGCAATGAACCCAAGCAGCACAACTACGCAAATTCTACAAAAGACAATTCTGTTCACTTGGTTACGTTCGATGATCTAGAATCTGAGTGAAGTACCGAATACGACCCGACGAGGCTCTCGGAAAAAGTCCGGGCGAGAGTACCATTGGTCGAGGTATCGTTGGTCACCGGCAAATGGCCCGGCATCGATCTGTTGCTGCAGAGAAAACGTCCCACGTCCCGTGTCCCCATATACCTGGGTCTCCGTTCTCGTATCGAATACGTTGTCGATCTTTGTGTAGACCTGAATCGTGCTTCCTCCAACCTTGAAGTTCTTGTATAAGTTCAGGTCAACGTTGTAATTGGACGGCTTTCGGTCACTGTTAAGAAGCAAGCTGCCTGGAGGACGATCACCTCCCGACTGCAGTGTGGTTCGTACAGGGGTAAAAGGCAATCCGGAGCCGTACGTTCCGATAACCCCGAAACCCCATTTTCCGTCCGCGCTGTAGGTAATGCTGGAATTGACCGTGTGCAGCTGGTCCCAATTGAGCGAAACGATCTTCTGCTCGAGCTCCTGACGGGCGGCAGCGGCCTGAAAGGCCTGCGAAGGATCCGACGCATTCCCTTCAGCGATCTGGAAGGTATAGTCGACGTTCATACTGAAGTTGCCACCAAAGTACTGGTCGAAGCGAAGTATGACGCCCTTAACAAATCCAAAGTCGGAGTTAGCGAGCTGACCGTATCGAGCTCCGGTACCGGCGATCTGTATTGCCTCCGTGGCCGATCCAGCCAGATTTCGGATGTCGCGGAAATAGGCCGTCACCTCAATGGCCGTAGAGGATGTCAACTCCTGCTTCAATCCGATCTCGCCGCTAGTAGTTTTCTGCGGTTTCAGCCCCGGGTTGCCAAGCAGACCAATCAATCCGGACCCTCCAGTACCCAACGCGTAGTACGGGTTCTGATACAGAAACTCGAAATTCGGAATTTGGAAGAACCAACCGTACGAAAAGTGCACGACACCGCCTTCCGTAATCGGGAACGAAAGCCCAACTCGTGGGCTCAGCTGCGAGTGAGTACCTGCATCCTCAAAAAACGCGTCTGGCCGAAAATCTACTTCCCCATCCGCGGTCAGACGGGCGATCGGATTGCCGTTTTCATCCAGCCGAAACTCACACGGACTAGTCACGAGAGGATTACAATCGCCTTCGCGTTCAAAAATGCGTTCTTCAAGAAATAAGCCATATCGCGACGCACCGTCTCGCAATACACGTCCTTTTGAGTCGAAATAATCAAAGCGTAACCCGAGGTTCAAGATCAAATTGCCGAACTCAATCTTGTCCTGCACATACGCCGACGCTTCGATCGGCTTTTCATTGTAACCCGCATCCGTTACAAGCAACGGAGCACCTTCCAGAACAGTCGTTCGCTGTGATAAGGACTGTAGTTCGTGCTGTCGAAACTCGAGTCCGACCTTCATCATATTGCGAGTATTGACCTGACTCGTCAGGTCGAACTTGACGAGGTTCGTTTCGGTGCTGCGAGAGAATCGAGAGTTATCCGTTCCCCCAACCAGAAAGTTTGAGGTGCGTATCGGGTCAGTGAAAAATCCAAAGAATGACTGTTCACCAAGGTATCGACTATCCAGCGGATCGTCGAACAGTCGCTGCTCGAAATCCGTGAATATGTTCGTAGCACCAAGTTCGTAGAAAGTCTTGGCGTTCACGCTGTGGGTCAGCTTCAGAAATGACGTGCGAGACTGCTTACTCCTTCGGAGGAGATTGTCAGGCAAAAAGAGCAACTGATGCCAATAATCGGTGAACTCGTTTGTGCTGTTCAGAAAGTTTGCAGACAGCTTAATCTTGGGAGTAATCCGCCACGTCAGTTTGGCCTGGCCGCTGACAAGTTCAAACGGCTTCATTGCCACGAACGACGAATCGCCGGAGCCCGACGGATTAAGCGTGGCCAGCCTCCCCGTTTGATCAACGCCAACGTCCTCGGCACTGAAGACCCTCTGACCCCAAAGGTGACCGTCCGTGTCGAAGTATCGTCCCGACACGAAGAAGAACAGCTTATCCTTGATTATCGGTCCACCGAAGTCGACTTCAATATTTTTCGTCGCTGTTGGAGAAATATCCCCGATGTTCATGAACAGCTCGTCATTCGTCGACGCGTAGTCACCAGCAAATGCGCTGAACCCACCGGAATAATTATTGCCTCCCTCTCGGGTGACGATGTTCACAATTCCCGACATCGCCTGTCCGAACTCTGCATTAAACGCGCCGGTAATAACTTGTACTTCCTGAACGGAATTATTCTCGACACCTGCCGCCAAGGTGCCATCGTAAACATCAGTGACGGGGACTCCGTCCACCCAATAGCCGACTTCCCCACGACGCCCACCTCGGAAGGACCCATCGACGACGCCCGCCTGTAGTGCAAGAACTTCCGCAAAACTTTCAACCGGGATCGCACGGATTCGGTCGCCGTCAACGATAGCAGTCGTGGCGGTCACATCCTTTTGCACGAGTGCCCGCACCGCCGTGATAACAACCTCTTCACCTTCAAAGACTTCTTCGGTCATGGTGAAGTTGACGGTGGCCGTTAGTCCGGCATTGACTGCCACGTCCAAAACCCGTTGCGTAGAGAAGCCTACAAACGAGGCGACAACGACGTGCTTCCCTGGTGAAACACCGATGATCGAGAACTGTCCATCAAGATTTGTACTCGTGCCAATCGTCGAACCTTCAATGAAAACGTTGACGCCAGGGAGCGTCTCGCCGGAGGCATCGACAACCGTTCCGGCAATCTTGCCGGTCGTCTGAGACAATGCAGACGAGACAGTAGACAGTGCGACGATGGCCACAAACAATAGCTCGGCTGCCAACCGAAGGCTGCGACGGCTATTGCGAGTCATAGACTTCAATACAGGAAACGAATCGAACATCGCCATTAAGTTTGCGAACCAAAAGTGACACTTGCAGCCAGACAGCGTCAATATCGCTAATAGAATAGATTTGAAATGTAGGACGCCCCCCTACGCAAAGCAAGCTTGGTACGCGCATGATGCAGCCACGGGGACCTATTATATCAAGCAGTTTGGGACGGTCAGGTCATTTCTGAGTTCCCTATTGAAAGACGTCGTATTAATCGGACCTCCGTGCAGCCCGATGCCATATGCTCGTCTTCTTTGTCAGATTCACGCGTATCACCTGCAATTTAACCCGGTGAATCGTAGCTTTCGACCCGATTGGCGACCCCACATCAACCTTGCATAATGGGAGAATCTTCTGACGAGACGTCTTCAGAGCGTCATCGTTCGGCGACAAGAGGGCGCCAGCGACTCTTTAAGGCTTTCATGGTCGCTATTCCGATCGCCTTCTTCGTCTTTCTGGAGTTGGGATTACGCGTGGCGAGCTATGGTGAATCCGTTCCCCTGTTTCTTGAGCTCGCCGAAGACGTTCGTTTTCTGCATCCAAATCAGGAATTGGCAAAGAGGTATTTCAGGAGTAAATCCAGCCTGCCGACCATACCCTACCAAACGTTTCGCAAAAACCGAGAAGAAGTTGATGTTCGCGTCGTGATACAGGGTGGGTCGAGTGCCGCTGGCTATCCTTATTACTTTACGGGCGGGATGGCAGACTATCTCGAGCAGTATCTACGGCTGGGAGTCGAGGGCAAATCAGTCGAAGTCATCAACACAGCGCTGTCTGCGGTCAATTCGTACACGTTGTTGGACTTGGCGAACGAAGTTATTGCCATCGATCCCGATGTTGTGATCATTTACGCGGGACACAATGAATACTATGGGGCACTCGGCGTTGCATCCACTGAGTCCTCGTTTACAGCGCCTGCGTTCGTCCGGACGTATCTACGGCTTCGGCGCTTGCGAACAGTTCAGCTCCTCCAGAATCTGATCTATCGCAGTGCCAGTGGTCCTGCGAAAGACGGAACGCTGATGGGAAGAATGGTTGGAGAATCAGAAGTTCCATTTGGGTCGGATCTCTACAACCGGGGACTGACCCAATTCCAGGAGAACCTTGGGCTCCTGGTCGACAAATACCGACGGGCGAAGATTCCCGTGCTAGTGAGTACTGTCGTCAGCAACGAAGCTGACTTCCCTCCCTTCGAGTGGGCCGGAAAGCCACGCGACGCGCGATCAGTTGCCGACATGTCCGTTCCGGCCGCTGAAAGAACAATCGCTGCTGATTCGATGAACGCTTTGGCGCTGTACGTTTTAGCAAGCCATGCACTCAATTCTGCCGATACCGCCAAGGCCAAACTATTGTATCGACGCGCGCGGGACGCGGACGCTTTGCGCTTTCGTGCTCCTTCGAAAATCAACAGCCTGATACGGGAGATCGCATCTGAAGATGAACTGGTAGATAATGAGATAGTCCTGGAGGAGTACTCCGAAAACGGCATTGTTGGATCAGC
>CBDTVC010000034.1:0-11050 GCA_965363925.1 uncultured bacterium
GACGTGTCGGACTCCCTGCCACCGGATGTAACCCCGCCTGCCATTCTATCAGCGGGCTATAGCGCGACCAATACGAGTAGTACATCGAATAGCGTTAGAGTTCAGTTTACGGAGACGTTGGACCTCTCGACAGTCCTCGCGGGATCGTTTACCGTAAGCAACGGCATTGGGGTGGCCCAGAGCATCGCCCTACAAGATCCTGTGTCTCTACCGCCGGGTAGTCTTGTTGAACTCACATACGATTCGACGATTCCGTCCGGAGATTATTCCGTGGCGGTATCAAACGTCGCGGACCTTGCAGGTAACACGGCCACATCACTAACAGCTGACTTCTCAGTTGTTAGTGATACCGACCCGCCGCTCTTGCTTGGCACCGTAGGAATTGATTCCCGTCACGTAGCTGTGACGTACAACGAACTGGTCGCGCCGTCGAGTGCCTGCGTCGCCTCGAACTATCAGGTTTCGGCCGGCATCGGCGGACCGAGTCGCGTGCTATGTCCGAATGGCGCTGCAGAATCTGTCGAGCTCGAATTTGACACGCCGATTCCCGGAGGGACGTACACGCTGACGATTTCGAATATCGCCGACCTTAATGGAAACATCCTTTCGAATGCCACTTCTTCCTTTTCAGTGGATGTTTCGGGGGATGTCCCATCGCCCGGTGACCTTGTTATCAATGAGATTTCATACGACCCGGTAGACGCAAACCTCGAGTACGTTGAATTGCTGAACGTCTCAAATAAAACGTTTGACCTCAGCGAGTTTGAGTTTTCAGATAATCGTGTGGATCGAGTGAGCGTCACTCCGGACACACGTCTTCTAAACCCCGGCCAGTATGCCGTTCTCGTTCGAGATGAAGCGTTGTTTGCTGCGGCCTATCCGAATGTGCAATTCATTGCTCCGAATTCATGGCCGGCTCTCAACAATTCGGGAGATGCTTCTGTTCTCTTCTTCGCGACCACGACTGTTGACTCTGTTGCATTCGTGCCGGCATGGGGCGGGGCGGATGTTTCGCTGGAGCGAAAAGATCCGGCGGGCCCGTCGAACAGTTCATCCAACTGGGCATCGAGCACCGATCCTACCGCTGGCACTCCCGGACGACAGAACAGCGTATTCGGCCCCGACCTGTCTGCACCAATTGCATTGTTTGCAGAGCAGCTCACCAACACAGTTGTCAGAATCTATTTTGATGAACCAATAGACCCATCAACGGTGGTTGTCGCAAACGTTTCGATCGGGAGTTCCAGTGCTAGCTCAGTATCTCTTCTACTGGGTGACGAGACCATCGACGCGACCTTTGAGTCGATCGGAACAGACGGTGTCAGCATCTCGGGAATCAGAGACGTTACCGGAAACACGATGACTTCAGTGACGCTACCCATAGCGCGGTATCCGGACCCCGGTGAAATTCGCATTACTGAACTACTGTATGATCCGCTCGCAAACGATTCTGATGGATTGCAGGATCAGATTGAGTTTGTAGAACTACTTAACAGCGGATCTCGAACGCTATCGCTTACAGGACTTTACTGGACCGACACTCCTGACGAAGATGGGGAGGCTGATACGTTGCGGCTGACCAACCGGGCAACCGGGATTTCGCCAGATGGATACGCAGTGATCTTCGCGCAGGCCAAGGCGATCACACAGGACCGGGTCTATTCTGAATCGGACCTCGTTCTTGCGTATCCGCGGGACTATCGGAGCGACGGCACTTCATTGCTCCCGTACGTTTCGAGTTCCCTCGGTTTACTAAACGACGGCGATCTGTTTCGATTACATCGATCAGACGATGTCGTCCTTGATGAAGTTGACTACGACCCCGACTGGAATCATCCAGGTCTTCGCGATGCAACTGGCACGTCTCTCGAACGGATCGATCCGGATGGACCCTCAAGCGACGAAAAGAACTGGTCAAGCTCCGTTGCACCGGAGGGCGCAACGCCTGGGCGACAAAACTCGATCTATCTGACCTTTGCCAAAGAAGATGGTGATGGCAGACTATCTGTCAATCCGTCACCCTTCTCTCCCGATAACGACGGCACCGATGACTTCGCCGCAATTCAATATGATCTCGTTTCTGCGCAATCAACCATCCGTGTGCGCGTCTTCGATTCCCAAGGTCGGATAGTTCGGGAACTCGAACCAGCAGGGATTGTCACTCAGGCCGGAACCGTCGTTTGGGACGGTAGAGACAACGACGGAAACGATTTGCGGATTGGTATTTACGTAGTGTTCCTCGAAGCAACAGACATTGAAGCGGGTACAACGGAAGCTTATAAGGAGCCGATCGTACTGGCACGTCCATTGAACTAGTAACAATTCCACGATTGTCTTCACGGAACGTAGTAATCGTGGCATCGTTGGACAAAAGCGTCTGTAGCAGTACAACGCCCCCACTGCTGAGGTTGTCTGCGCACAGGTTGTATGCAACAGCTCAGGTGACAATTCGGCTGTTCGAGTAGGATCGCCAAGTAATGGCATGATTTCGGTACGTGTCGACATAGTACTTGTCGGTAACAACAAAACCGTTATTAACTGGCTGGAAAAGGTATGTAAGCGTGATTCGTGTCCTCGTTTTGGACGCGCTTTCCGAAAACTGCAGGTGACGAGCTATCGAACCACAGTAGATTACCCGATACTCAAACTGAGCATTACGAAACGATTTGAGCAGCCTTCTTAAGCAACACTTTTAAGAAAAGATCTAACGCAATGAACACGACGGTTGAAAATGCACTGAAGGAGCCTATGGTATCTCCTACTGCCCAGCCAAGCCCGGTACAGTTGTCTACGCGAGCACTTGAAGAAGTACAGCGAATTCTGACAGAAAAGAATATTCCGGAGGGGTTTGGTTTGCGCATCGGTGTCAAAGGTGGCGGATGCTCCGGCATGAGCTACATCCTTGGCTTCGACCGGAAGCGAGATCACGATGTCAACTTCGAATTCGAGGGAGTTCGGATTGTCATTGACAAACGTCACGGGCTGTACTTGATGGGTACAACCGTTGACTACCAGGACGGATTGGATGCACGTGGTTTCACGTTCAACAATCCAAACGCAAGTTCTACTTGTGGATGCGGATCTAGCTTTGGTGTCTAGGGCGTAATCCACCTCAACAATGCGCCGTACAAGCGCCGGTTGTTACAGTTATGGAGGGAAACTTTTCAAATCGCGTCCGGGATGTAATCTCGTATAGCCGTGAAGAAGCAATTCGACTTGGCCATGATTACATCGGAACGGAGCACCTTTTACTCGGGATCATTCGAGAGGGTGAAGGAATCGCGGTAAAGATTCTTCGCAATCTTGGAGCAGATTTACAGAAGCTCAAGAAGGCGATTGAGGACACCGTGCGCAGTACCGGCGGGGCGCTTACAGTTGGCAATATTCCCCTGACGAAGCAAGCCGAAAAAGTACTCAAGATCACTTACCTCGAAGCAAAGTTGTATAAGAGTGACGTCATTGGGACGGAACATCTCTTACTCAGTCTTCTCCGAGACGATGAAAACATTGCGGCCCAGATTCTGCAACAAGGTTTCTCGGTTACGTACGATGCAGTTCGAAGCGAACTTGATTCGATTATCAGCGGAAAGTCAACACCGAGAAGCAGTTCCAGCAGCAGCTCTGGGTCGTCGTCAACTGGTTTCAAAGAGCGTGGAAAAATGGAAAAAAGTAAAACGCCAGTCCTGGATAACTTCGGTAGAGACCTCACTAAACTTGCTGAGGACGGCAAGCTCGATGCCGTCGTTGGACGTCAACGCGAAATAGAACGGGTCGCTCAGGTTCTTAGTCGACGTAAGAAGAACAATCCTGTTCTCATTGGTGAACCCGGTGTCGGCAAGACGGCGATCGCCGAAGGGCTTGCAATGCGGATCATACAGCGCAAAGTCAGCCGGGTGCTTTATGGCAAAAGAATTGTGACACTCGATCTGGCAGCTCTCGTCGCCGGTACGAAGTACCGTGGGCAATTTGAAGAGCGGATGAAAGCGGTTATGAACGAGCTTGAAAAAAGCCCGGACGTAATTCTATTCATTGACGAGCTTCACACTATTGTGGGCGCCGGTGGTGCCAGCGGTAGTCTGGACGCCAGCAACATGTTCAAGCCCGCCCTTGCGCGTGGCGAGATTCAGTGCATTGGCGCCACGACGCTGGACGAATACCGACAGTTCATCGAAAAAGACGGAGCGCTTGACCGACGGTTCCAGAAGATTCTCGTCGATCCCTCCTCTCCTGAAGAGACTGTCGAGATACTCAAGAACATCAAGGACAAATACGAAGAGCATCACAACGTTCGTTATTCGGACGAAGCAATTGAACTTGCTGTAAAACTGTCTGAACGCTACATCTCGGAGCGATACCTGCCGGACAAGGCCATCGATGTAATGGACGAAGCCGGCGCGCGTGTGCACCTCGGCAACATTCACGTGCCAGAAGAGATCGTTAAACTCGAAAAGGAAATCGAGGAAATACGTGAAGACAAAAATCGCGTCGTGAAGAGCCAGAAGTTTGAAGAGGCGGCTCGACTGCGCGATTCTGAAAAGAAACTGCTAGACCAACTCGAAGAGGCAAAGGCTGAGTGGGAAAGAAAAGCCGAGACTGAAGTCCATGACGTAACGTCGAAGGACATCTCCGAAGTCGTTGCAATGATGACGGGCATTCCGGTTGACAAGATTTCGGAGCCGGAATCCAGAAAGCTCCTCCGGATGGAAGACGAGCTCAAGGAAAGTGTCATCGGCCAGGAAGAAGCGATCCAGAAGTTATCGCGATCAATCCGTCGCACACGTGCTGGACTAAAAGATCCGAAGCGTCCAATCGGTTCGTTTATCTTTCTCGGTCCTACCGGTGTTGGCAAAACCGAAATGGCAAAGGTCCTGACCAAGTACCTCTTTGACTCAACCGATGCGCTAATCCGGATCGACATGAGTGAGTACATGGAGAAGTTTGCGGTCAGCAGACTTGTTGGTGCACCTCCGGGATACGTTGGTTACGAAGAAGGCGGTCAGCTCACCGAAAAAGTCCGCCGAAAGCCGTACTCGGTTGTTCTTCTCGACGAAATTGAGAAGGCACATCCTGATGTATTCAACATTTTGTTACAAGTCCTTGACGACGGAATTCTGACGGATGGACTTGGGCGTCGGGTTGATTTTCGAAATACGATCATCCTTATGACGTCGAACATCGGTGCCCGGGATATCAAAAATCTCGGACAGGGTATCGGGTTCAGTACAGGAGAGGTTGCGCTTGATTATCAGACCATGAAGAGTACGGTTGAGGATGCATTGAAGCGCGTCTTTAACCCTGAGTTTCTAAACCGGATTGATGACGTGATCGTTTTCAATCCGCTCGACAAGACACACATCTTCTCGATCATCGACATCATGTCTCGCGAGTTATTCGCGCGAGCAGAAGGCGTGGGTATCAGCATAAACCTGAGCGATTCTGCCAAGACATACCTGGTAGAAAAAGGGTATGACCCGAAATTCGGGGCGCGACCGCTACGACGGGCGATCCAGAGATACGTTGAAGATCCGATGGCCGAAGCGATATTAGCGTCGCAACTGGGTGATGGTGATACCATCACGATCAACCACAAAGACGGCGACAAGGATCTGAGCTTCAAGACGAAGAAGGCTAAGAAGCCTGCGGCGACGGCGAGCGGAACAGGGGCGAAGGAAACGGCAGCCAGCGAACCTGGCGAAAAGCCTGACCCGCCAGCGCTAACCGAGCCTGATACTGAGGCATCGCCGCCGGACGAGCCTACGACGGAATCCTAGGGCGTTTGGAGAAGAATTGTACGAAGAATGGCGGGCACATTGACTTACAAACGTCTTGTGTCCGCCATTCTTGTTACTGTCATTGATCAGCGACTCTTAGATCCCCAAAGCAATCGGCGGCTAGACTCCGGGACCGCTCGGCTGTAGACGTTCGGCTCCTCTTCTCGAACGACCGGTCTGATCACCAGCGCCAACAGCGCCCCGGCAACAAAACCTCCGATGTGTGCTCCGTAGGCAACGCCGCCCACCTGCCCGCCACCCAGCGATCCAATCCCTTCCAGAACCTGCATCCCAATCCAGGCACCAAGTGCAAGAAAAGCAGGAATCGTAACGACGTAGAAAAAGAATATTGCAGTCACTTTGTTTCTGGGAAAGAGAACCAGGTAGGCACCGAGTACGCCGGAAATGGCACCCGAGGCACCGAGCGTGGGGATCACACTCTGAGGGTCCAGCGCTATCTGCGTTGCGCTTGCGGCAAGGCCAGCCACCAGATAGAAACCAAGAAACGTGACAGGCCCGAATCGAT
This sequence comes from uncultured bacterium, assembly GCA_965363925.1. Taxonomy (GTDB): domain Bacteria; phylum Bacteroidota; class Rhodothermia; order Rhodothermales; family JABDKH01; genus JAGQWL01. Next base: position 6,298 of record CBDTVC010000034.1, read on the forward strand.
GTTCAATATTGTCGCCGAAAATCCACAAGTACAGCATGTTGCCTGCTAGATGCATGAAGCCTCCGTGCATGAACATCGAGGTCAGCAACGTCAGGTAGATTGGAGTTGGTCCCAAATAGTGCTGAATGCTAACCGGCTGCCCTTGCGTAGGGATCGCGATGAGGTCGACAAGGTCAACTCCTTTCATGATCTCGAACGGTATGACACTAAACCCAGCAGTAAATGCGTGGTTCGCGCCACCCTGCTGCAAGAAGAAAAACACGACTACATTCAAAGCGATCAGCGCGTAGGTAACGTACGCGGTCGTCGTCAGGTGGCGATCGTCATCACTGATGGGAAAGAGCATAGGTTCTATCGGGGGGCTAGCCTGCTACCAAAGAGGAGACTTGAAGTTACGAAGTCATCGGACGACGGCAAATCAGTGCCATAGCAGACGGAAATGCCGTAACTTTGCTAATAAGAATCCAACCAACCAGTTGCAATTGGGCCATTTTGCCCGTTCCCAATTGGGAGCTTGTCAACGACATTTCCCTCGTCAGTCAGACCTTTCGTAAGTGACAACATCCGACCTGCGTATCGCGATTATTGGGACTGGTTTGATCGGCGGGTCAATCGGGTTGGGCCTTCGCGGACTCTATCCGGACATGGCGATAATCGGGTTTGACCAACCCGAAGCGCTTGAACGGGCGATTGCCCGAGGAGCGATTTCAAAAGGCGCTGCTTCAAGTGCGCATGCCGTTAGAGATGCCGATGTTGTGTTTGTGGCAACTCCCCTATCAGCAACCGCCGCAATCTTTCAGCAAATTGCGGGTTCGCTAAAAAGCGGTTGTGTCGTCACCGACACCGGCTCTGTAAAGTCTGTTGTCGAAGGGTGGGCTAACGAGTACCTGCCGGAGGGCGTTCATTTTCTCGGCGGTCATCCCATGGCTGGTTCGGAGAAAGGCGGCATCGACAACGCCGACCCGTATTTACTCGAGAATGCCTCCTATGTATTGTGCCCACCGTCCAACTTTCGTGAACACCCAGATGTTTATGGTTCAGTAATAAGTTTGCTCGAATCAATCGGAGCAAGAATCCTGTTGTTGGACAGTGCGCGCCACGACAAGATTGCAGCCGCAGTTAGTCATATTCCGCAACTCGTCTCGGTTGCTCTGACAAACACCGTTGCCACTCAAAACGAAAAGGACGACGCTACGCTTCGTTTGGCGGCGGGTGGTTTTCGCGACATGACACGAATTGCGTCGTCGCCGTATAAGCTGTGGCGGGACATTCTGGTCACGAATCACTCAGCGGTTCTTGATGGCCTTGCGGATCTAATTCGAGAAATCCAGTCACTCCGAAACCGGCTGATTGAAGACGACTTGGCTGGTGTCGAAGAATCGTTCGATTCCGCGCGCATTGCCCGTGAATCGATTCCGAAAAACTCGAAAGGATTCCTACGTCCGCTTTCGGATGTCTATGTAAATGCAAACGATCGACCCGGCGTGATTCTGGCCATCGCAAAGAACTTGTTTGACGCTGGCCTAAGTATCAAAGACATAGAACTGTTGAAACTCCGTGAAGGAACGGGCGGTACTTTCCGGTTAGGCTTCGATAATCGAAGCGATTCCGCTAGAGCAATCGAAGTTCTCATTGCGGATGGTCACCAGGCACGCCAGCTCTAAATTCCGAACCGATGGATCCAGCCGCGACGCCCAACCCCATCTCCCTGCAAACCCAGTTAACCAATAGCAAGTAAATGGACAGCACGCTTCTGCAGACTCCCCTTCATCAACAGCACGTCGAACTTGGCGCTAAAATGGTCCCGTTTGCCGGGTACGATATGCCAGTACAGTACTCCGGAATTATCGACGAACACATGGCCGTCCGTGAGGCCGCTGGGTTGTTTGACGTGAGCCACATGGGGGAAGTCAGAGTTCGAGGGCCGCACGCCGCTGAGTTCATCCAGAATCTCGTTACCAACGACGTGGACACCTTGTACGACGGACGAGCAATGTACACCGTGATGTGTCGGCCAGATGGTGGAATCGTCGATGACCTGCTCGTCTACCGATTGTCGGATAATGACTTCTTCCTCGTAATAAATGCGTCAAACCGAAAAAAGGATTTCGACTGGATGGTCAGCAACAATCCGATGAAAGCGGATTTGTCTGATGTTTCGGACGACATTGCATTGATGGCGATTCAAGGCCCGAACGCAATGGCGATAGTTCAGAAACTGACGGAAAGAGAGTTAGGCGAGATAAAGTTCTACCATTTTGTCTCGCTTCAGCCCGGTGAATTTGCTGGTTGCGAAACGTGCTACTTGTCACATACTGGATATACAGGAGAAGCTGGGCTTGAGATCTACTGCGAAGCAGAATCGGCTCCGCGTGTCTGGGATGCGTTGATGTTGGCTGGCGCCGAACATGGATTAAAACCTGCTGGACTGGGCGCACGCGACACCCTTCGGCTTGAATCGGGATTCTGCCTCTACGGAAACGACATCACCGACGAAACCAACCCCATTGAAGCCGGCCTGGGCTGGGTGACGAAGCTCAATAAGGAAGGCGGGTTTGTGGGTCGGAGTACACTTGAGCGAGTGAAGTCGGCGGGTGCCGAAAGACGGCTTGTTGGTTTCAAGATGACCGAGCGCGGAATTCCGCGGAGTGGGTATCAACTGCTTGCTCCCGATGGAAGCGAAATCGGATCAGTAACGAGCGGCACTCAGTCGCCGATTCTTGAATGTGGAATCGGTCTCGGGTACGTCAAGAACGATCCTGCCTATACAAAACCTGGAAGTGCGATTTATCTTTCCGTGCGCGGAAAATCTATTCCAGCAGTGGTCACAAAACCTCCGTTTCACAAGAATTAGGTCGTTTGGCGGCCGAAGCGGCAGGTTGGACATCTGCCGTTCGCCGCCGTACCTTTAAGTCTTGATTATTGCACAGTTTGGCTCATTCCCACCACCACTCGATGAGCAAAAAGAAATCCGGTAAGGCTACCGGCGTGCCGCAACAACGCAAGAAGGAAGTCATCGGGCTTCTTCTCATCGTCGTCGGTGTCCTAATTGGCCTGGCCATTATTAGTTACTCTCCGGCGGACGACTCGCTGGCGCGCAGCTTTTCCTTCGGTCAAGCGCTTGACCCCGGAGAGAATCGGGCTGAGAATGCCCTTGGTTTGTTCGGGAGTTGGCTTTCGTACGGGCTTGTCGCCAACATGGTCGGCTATTTCTCGCTCGTAATATCCCTTCTGCTCTGCAGCTGGGGTTACTTGCTGTTTCGCAACCGGACGCCCGTTTACCTCCCGCTAGTGTCGGTTCTTTCGGTGCTAGCCGCGATTCTTGCATCCGCTTTCTTTGGCTGGATGTCTCTTTCACTCGATGTTGATCTCTATTCGTGGAGTGGTTCGTGGGGTGTAGGAACTGCTGCGTGGATGCAGCGATTGTTTGGGGCAGTCGGATCGATCATCATATTGCTGGCCTCGTTTGCGGTTACCACCCTCCTACTGGTTGATCACGACATCCAGCGATCAATAGATCGAATCGAAGAGGTATTGTCGGGCATCAAGCACCGGTTTATCGAATGGCGCGCCGAGGCAAAAGCGGTACGTGCTGAACGGCGCGACGAGCTTAAGCAAGCCCGCCAAACAGAACTCGCGACAAAACCAACGCGTGACGAAAAGCGGGAAGCAAAGCTTAAGTCAGCTGACGAAAAGAAAGCGGCAGCCCAACTCAAAGCAGAAACCCGAGAAGAAAAGCTTTCTGAAGGAGCGGCACGTCGTGAACGAGAGCGCTTGCGCCGTCGGACCGAGAGTGCAGCGGCAGATACTGACGGTGCTACAAAATCCGCGGGTAGTTCAAACTTCGTCGGTGAAAACGGCACGAAGCCCAGAGCAGATATTTCGGTTGATCGGCCGTCTCAATCGCCAAAAAGTGGCGATGACGATGGCGTGACACTCCACGTTGCTGAACGGCATGAAGAAGAGCGTACGGATAGACTCGACCGCCCATCGAGTGCCCCCGTTACAGACAACGTGAAGTACAAGATGCCGACTCTGGATCTACTCGATGACGAGGCGGAAGGTATCTCGATAGATTACGAGGAGCTCGAGGAGCACAAGCAAGTATTACTCGACAAACTTGCGACGTACAATATCGAAATCACCAACATCAATGCGATCGTTGGACCGACGGTAACCTTGTACGAATTAACACCCGCACCGGGAGTTAAGATCAGCAAGATCACGTCGTTGGAGGATGATCTGGCGATGGCGATGGCGGCTCCCGGGATTCGTATGATTGCCCCTATCCCGGGAAAAACGGCGATCGGGGTTGAAATACCTAACCGAAACCGGGAGTTTGTGCGCCTAAAAGCAATCCTCGGCACGGCAAAATTCGCAAACGCCGAAATGGAGCTTCCACTCGCAATTGGCAAGTCGATCGAGGGCGAAGTCTTTATTCGCGACCTGACGAAAATGCCTCACCTGCTCATTGCGGGTTCAACCGGCTCGGGTAAATCAGTTGGCTTAAATGCTTGTATCAACGGTTTGCTCTTTTCCTGCCATCCGAGCAATCTGAAGTTTGTAATGATCGATCCGAAGAAGATCGAATTGCAGCCTTACCAGCGGATACTCAAGCATTACATCGCTATGCCTGAAGGCGCAGAGGATCCGATCATTACGGATGTCGCGCAAGCGTTGGGAACGTTGCGGTCTTGTGAAAAAGAAATGGAACAGCGTTACGACTTGTTGTCGGCCGCTCAAGTTCGTAGTG
>CBDTVC010000035.1:0-11047 GCA_965363925.1 uncultured bacterium
CGGCGGCAGCTTTGCGGATCTGAGCTTTGTGATTCCGGATCGTGATCTCACCGTTGACAAACCGAGCGTTACCGTCTTTCAGCATTTCAATTACGCTCGCGGGACTCAACTTGTCTTGCTGCTCCTTCGTCAGGACCTCCTCGATTAATCCGTCCTTGTTGGTTTGCATAGGACCCGTCATTATTTGACTCCAAACTTGTGACTTGTGACTTGTGACTTGTGACCTGAGACTTGGCGTGTGGTTCGTCATGTCGATGTCGACATGCGAGCCGCGACTGCCGAGCTGTTCGGCATCGACTGAGTAAACGACTCCGAGTTCGACAATGTCGATCAGTCCGAGTCGGTCAGCGCGGCTCCCCGAACGCGATCGAGGCTGGAAAGTTCGATTCGCCGGTAGAAGAGATCATGAGGGCCAACGTACCTGACCTGCAGGGTTTAGAGAGACCGGCCAAAGATAGGTTTGGCCGGAACGTTGGTACAATATCGGCTTGGCGCACTCGTGCGTAAGCAGTCAGATCGACGGTAGCCTGCCAGAGGAATCACATGCGCCATGGTTTCAGGCTACCGTGATTCTTCCAACCGTTTAGGATCGATAACGTCGTCTACTGATCCGCCGTGGGGCACAACATCCTAATGAGAGATCTTTTTGAAGGTGTCGGTCGGAACCTCAGCATCGATTCTCACTTCACCGTTTCCGCTTCTGATTTCCACTGCATCCAGAAGTGCGAAGGCTTCGGCGTTGTCTCGTGCTTCCAACTTCAGAACGGCAACGAACCCTTTGACAAGATCAGAAAGGTCGCTTACACTTGTCCCCGAACTCGGGATAAGGTAGGTCGTTGTGCGAACATCGTCCGAGCCGGGACTCACGGACACCGCAATTTTGCTGACGGAAGCAAGAGCGCGTGACATTTCATCACCATTGCCCGGTCCAATCGCTGGTATTTCGGAAACTACTACCCATGCGCCGCCGCCGGACACTTTGCCAACGAGATCCATAACTGATGCGTTGCCGGAAAGACCTTTTGTTCCGTCGAGGATGTGGTCGAGTGCTTGTTCGACATCGCGGACGTCAGATGCCGCAATAATCATCGATTCGCCCGCCAGTCCAATCGCGCCGTTCTCCTCACCATCAACACTGTAAATCGTCAAATCCCTGTATGTCGATTTTCGCGCATCGGTCAGATTCTGATCCAGGAATTCGATCAGTCGCTCCATGTCAAATTGTGCGTTTGCCACGACAACTGCATCATCTTCGTCCCGTGCCGCGACGTAAACGCTTTGCAGGTCTTTGGCTGGATCAAAGCCGGTCGTTCTTAGGAAATCGTCCACTCGGGCTCGCGCTTCGCCTTCTAGCTCATCAGTCATCATGAGCGCATGTTCAATCGAAAGCTCCTGGTTCTCGCCAAGCTCATTCACATCAACCATTCCCACAAAAATAGCGTCTGCAGGCAATACATCCATCGCTGCCTGCGTGTGCGCAGAAAGTCGTTCGAAGCTCACTCCGGTAGATTCGCATCCCGACACGGCAAGCAGCAGCCCGGCAGCAACAGTGAGTGTAAAAACGGGCCTAAGAATAGCTTTCATAGATTGCGCTGGTAATTTGGTGTGACCGACTATCCACGCGATACTGTTCGCAGGACATCGTTGGTAAACGGAAAGGGTAGGCACAAGTTGCACGAGTGCTGTGCCTGGTCTCTACCCTTATTAATGGTCGACCCATGAAGGTCACAAGCGCCGGAACAGTGCAAGTAGTCCAGGATGGCGTGTTTAGATTGCGACCGAAGTACGACCCCAGGGGCTCCCTTTAGAAGTCTTTGGCCATGAGTCGCCAGCCGGCAAAGGCGTACACCACGAGCCCGAATGTGATCGACGAAATCAATGGGTACCACGTGGCGATGCCATCCGTCCCGGCAAACTGCGCGACCAGTTTAGTGACCTCGGCGAAGTTCGGGAGAATATGATACAGACCAGTGTAAACTGATCTCCATGGACGGTTGATCTGGGGCTCGATTTGGTCTTTGAAAAGAAATGCCAGCGAAGCGAGTATCAGGCCGTACGTAACGATCAATGACAGCGCGGCACTCTCTGTTGTAACCGCGACAAGTGAAACGACAGCATACATGACCATAAACATGGCCAAGACTGTTAAGACGGAGTAGACGAGATAGCCGGTAAAAACTCCCGTCTTAAAAAATAGCACGAGCGCAATCATGCCGAAGAGATACAAGGCAAGCAGGAAGACGCAGACAGCCACGCCCGCCAGGTGTCCCGCGAAAATGGTCAAGCGCCCCGCGGGTTTGCTGAACAGCAGATCCGCCTGTCCGCGTGCGAGGAGTCCGGGAAGAAGTGGAGCAGCCGCGAATATTCCGAGTAGTGCCGCGGCCCAATACGAAATCCCAGCCACAACGGATTGAATGGTCGCGACGAACGTTTCCAGTGACAGGATTTCGGTGATGCGTGAGCCGTCAGACTGTACAACCGACTCCTGAGGCGGTCCCGCTTCATTTCCGAGGATTCGTATGCCCGCGATCGAACCTTCCACGATGTCGAGGTTAAGCGTAAACGACAGCAACAACCAAACCAGCGTCGAGACCAGAAAAAGCCCCATCGTTATTTTACGAGCCCAAAGTTCGCGAAGCGTTAACCGGAGCATCGCCACAAATGCGTTCATGTTGCGGTGCCTCCGGATTGATTTGCGACTTGGCTTGCATCCGATTCTTCGACGGATCGGACGAAGAGCTCTTCCAGGGAATCTCGTATCCGCGTGACAGATTCGATCTCAGCCCCCGACCCACGAAGCACATCCAATAGCTCGTTCAATCTTGCCCGCGTCACTTTCTCGAGCTCGTACGTGCGCGTGTCAATCGCTTCGAGATTAAACGTATCGGTTACGTTTGGAACTTGGGAATCAACCAGTCGAAGCTCTGGCATTTCGGCTGCGGCCTTCTGGCTGATAGGCGTTGCACGAATTTGATACGTTCCAGCTGGACTGAGTAGTGCATCCAGGCTGCCTTCGCGTACCATCCGCCCCTTGTTAATGATGGCTACTCGGCTACAAACCATCTCAAGTTCGGATAAAAGGTGTGAGTTGATAAATACCGTTTTCCCAATTTCCTTAAGGTGGAGCAACACGGACCGGATGTCACGTCGCCCAATGGGATCGACGCCATCAGTAGGTTCGTCAAGAAATACAATTGATGGGTTACCCAGAAGTGATTGTGCCAATCCGGTGCGCTGCATCATTCCCTTTGAATACTTCCGGATCGGGACGTCACTCCACTGCCGCATTCCGACGAGTTCGAGTACCTCGTCAATTTGTTTACGAGTATCGCGAGCATCCAGGTCCGCAAGTTGCCCATAAAGCGAGAGCATTTGATGCGCCGTTAAGAACTCCGGGAAGCGATGATTCTCCGGCAAATAGCCAACTACTCTTCGAGCTTGCCAGTTTCGAATTGAGTTGCCCATCAACGTGGCGGTTCCAGAAGTCGGCCTGGCGAGGCCCAGAATCAATTTGATGAACGTTGTCTTGCCAGCACCATTGGGGCCAAGCAACCCGAAGATTTCGCCGCCATAGACGGACAATGTTAGCCCCTTCAACGCTTCGACATCGCGGCGACGGAACCCGCCGCGATAGGTCTTCGAAAGGTCTACAGCCTCAAGGAAAGGGGAGGGCATCGGCTATTGTTTATCGGTCAACGCCGCAACGCCGGGTAATTCGATTCCTTCCAGGAATTCAAGCATCGCGCCGCCGCCGGTTGAGACATGACTAACGTCATCGTCGAGCTCCGCTTGGGTAATAGCGGCAACGGAATCGCCTCCACCTACGACGGTTAAAGCTCCATTCCGCGTCACCGCAGCCAGTGCCTGCGCGACGGATAACGTTCCGGTGGCAAAATGTGGCATTTCGAAAACACCCATCGGTCCATTCCAGACGACAGTGCGCGCGGCCATAATGATCTTCTTATACGCTTCGATGGACTCCGGCCCAATATCGAGACCCATCCATCCGGCGTCAATTGACTTCTTTGTCACGTGGTGTTCTGCATCGTTGCTGAAAGATCTTGCGACCATATGATCAGTCGGTAACGAAATCCTGTCGCCAGACCGCTTCAGTAAGTCAAGGGCATCGTCGAGTTTGTCGTCTTCCACCAAGGAAGTACCTGTCTCTATGCCCTGGGCCTTGAGAAATGTATAGCTCATTGCGCCGCCGATGAGGAGATGGTCGACCTTGGTCAGCAGGCTCTCAATTACTCCGATCTTATCCGATACTTTCGCACCGCCGATAATGGCGACAAAGGGATGCTCCGCATCGTGCAATACTTTCCCGAGATAGTTGACTTCCTTCTCGAGTAAAAAACCCATGGCGGATTGCGAGACGTGCTCGCAGATGCCAACAGTTGAGGCGTGCGCGCGGTGGGCCGTGCCAAAGGCATCGTTGACAAACCGGTCGCCCAATTCTGCAAACTGCTTAGCGAGAGTTGAGTCGTTTGTTGTTTCTCCGGCATGAAACCTGGTGTTTTCGATCACCACAATCTCGGAGCCGTCTGCGAACGCGTGCCGGGTCGGTTGTGGTGAAGTAATATCCACCACCAAGGCTGTCTTCTTTCCGGTGAGCTTTTCGAGATACCTTACAACCGGCTTGAGGCTGTACTTGGGATTTGGTTCACCCTTTGGCCGGCCCAGATGTGAGAGAAGAATCGGAAACCCGCCTGCCGTAAGGATGTGGTTAATTGTCGGCAAGGCGGCAGTGATCCGCGTATCGTCCGCAACGATTGGCTCTTCGCCCGACTCGTCGAGTGGCACGTTGAAGTCAACTCGTACAACGACGTACTGATTTTTCAGGTCCAGGTCGCGGATAGATAATTTTGTCATACTTCGCGTTCGTTCGTCGTTTTCGAATTGGATCGTAATCTGCCCTAAAGCGTGAGTTTGTTCTCTTGGTGTCGTGCTTCGGGCACAAGGCAAAAGGGGAGGGCCAACAAATCGTCGACCCTCCCCTCGGCATCACTTTTGATTTAGCTACCCGCTTCCATCAACCTTGTCACGACATCAACGGTTCGGCTGGCGTAGCCCCATTCGTTGTCGTACCAGCCAACAACTTTGATCAGGTTGCCTGACGACATGGTCAACTTCGAGTCCAGGATGCAAGAGTGCGGATTGTGTACGATGTCGGTCGATACAATTTCGTCCGTGCAGTATTCCATAATACCCTTCAAGGTACTTTCGGACGCTGCCTTCATCGCTGCATTGATTTCCTCAATCGTGGCATCTGTATTGAGTTCGGCAGTGAGGTCCGTCATAGATCCGTCCGGTACTGGAACGCGCACGGCGAATCCATCAAGCTTACCATTCAGGTGTGGAAGGACAAGGCCGACTGCGGCTGCCGCACCAGTTGAAGTCGGGATCATCGAAAGCGCGGCTGCTCGCGAACGCCTCATATCTTTGTGCGGCGCATCTTGAAGTTGTTGATCAGATGTGTACGCGTGGATAGTGGTCATAAGACCACGTTTCAGTCCAAACGCATCATCCAGCGTCTTGACCATCGGAGCGAGACAATTGGTCGTGCAACTAGCGTTCGAGATTACTTCCTCTTTGCCGGTAAGGATATGGTCATTGACGCCAAGGACGACTGTCGCGTCGACGGCACCCGAAGCAGGAGCTGAAATTACGACCTTCTTGGCTCCGGCTTTCAGGTGGAGGGCCGCCTTTTCTCTAGTGCGGAAGATTCCCGTGGATTCGATGACAACGTCACAGCCCAGGTCTCCCCACGGGAGGTCGGCAGGGTTCCGTTCGTTGAAGACCTTGAAACTGTCACCATTCACGATGAGACTGTCGCCCTTTACGCTGACTGTCCCAGGGAAGCGACCATGAATTGAGTCGTATTTGAACAAGTGGGCCAGCGTATCCGGGCTGGTCAAATCATTAACCGCAACGATATCGAAGTCTTTCGAATTGCGTTCCAGGATCGAGCGGAAAACTAGTCTGCCGATTCGGCCGAAACCATTAATACCAAGTCTGATGGCCATACTTTTACCTCTAGAGATACCGTGAAGGCTGTTGTGAATATTGAGTTTGTGGGCCTTTCTTGATCTGGCTCCTATCCAAAGCGGATGGGCAACGTTCTGTGCCTCTACGACCGAGGTCGTCGGGAGCTGTTCAGGTGGGACCTATCTGCTCAAAAAGTACGAAAACGCCGTGTAATAAGGGGTCGGATAACATAAATCCAACAAGTATTCGGATGATTTCTCGATATGTTAACGACCCATCTTTACTCAGCAAATTGTAGCCTGTCTGCAAAAGCGGTATTTTCTGAATCTTTGGCAGTTTCTAGGGGAAGTTCAATCTGCTTATGCCAGACGGCCTCGTTCAGACTGTCCGGGTTCGTCAGATAGATTCACCCGTCCTTGACCATATTTCTAACAAGATCAGCATATGTCGACGCTCAAGCCGACTAGAAGAATCTCCCGCCGTCACGAGTTGCGTGAAGACCGGGTCATTACGGCATCATCCCGCCTACTCGATGTTGCCAAGGGCAATCAGAGTTTGCTAACGATGGCCGGAATCGCAGTCATCGTTCTTATCGCCGCGTATTTCGGCTATCAGTATTTTCAAGGGCAACAGGAGGTAAAGGCCGCAGAAGCCGTCGCATCTTCCGTGCAGGCGTACGAAAATGGTCAATTTGATGAGGCCCTAAATGGAATTGCTGGGAGCCCAGGTCTCAAAGCCATCGTTGATCAATACGGTTCTACGCCTACGGGGAATCTTGCGAAATTCTATGCGGGGGATGCCCACTACCGTCTCGGTGAATACGACGCAGCACTCCCGTATTTCCAGGACTACAAAAAGAAGAAGGATTACATCGGTGCCAGTTCTTTTGCAGGTGAAGCTGCGATCATGGCATCTCAAGGTGAACACGATCGAGCCGCACAACTCTACGTTAAGGCGGCGGAGATTTTTGAAAGCGATTTGACAACCCCGCAGTACCTTTTCGATGCCGCCGCTGCCTACGAGAGTGCAGGTGAGTTTGACAAGGCGATCGCGTTGCTTGAACGAATCGCTGACGAGTACCCGTCCAGTACTGCAGCAAGGGACACGGACCTTGTACTCGCCCGAGTCCAAGCAAAAGCAACGGCCAGCTAACCCGCCCTCCTGCAACTATGGCAAATCCTTCCATCCTCATTGTTGATGACGAAGACAGTATTCGTCGTACTCTACGTGAGATCATGGAGTATGAGAAATACTCCGTTGACGAAGCCGTGGATGGCGATGAGGCGTTGTCGAAGATCCGGTCAAACGAGTATGACCTCGTTCTGCTGGATGTTAAGATGCCAAAGCGCGATGGTTTAGAAGTGCTTGCCATCGTTGCGGAAGAGTTTCCGGAGCTCCCAATTGTGATGATCTCTGGCCATGGGACGATTGAGACCGCCGTTGAGGCGACGAAGTTGGGCGCATTCGATTTTGTTGAAAAGCCGCCTGATCTCAATCGATTGTTGCTGACGCTTCGCAACGCCCAAGACCGCAAGAAACTGGAAACCCAGAACCGTCGGATGCGGCAGCGTATCGTCGAGCATTCCGAAGGACAATTGACTCCAATGCTGGGCGACAGCGTGGCGATCGGTAAGATCAAGTCGACGATCGAGCGGGTAGCGCCCACCGAAGCACGGGTTCTGATAACGGGCGAGCCTGGGACGGGGAAGGAGCTTGTTGCGAAGTGGCTGCATCACTGGTCACCCCGAAAGGATGGACCGTTGGTTGAAGTTAACTGTGCTGCAATTCCGTCCGAGCTTATTGAGAGCGAGCTATTTGGTCACGAAAAAGGCTCGTTTACGGGAGCGACCAAACAGCGCATAGGCAAGTTCGAGCAAGCAGACGGAGGGACGCTCTTCCTCGACGAAATCGGCGACATGAGTCTTTCGGCGCAAGCGAAAGTGTTGCGTGCGCTACAGGAGAATCAGATCACGCGGGTCGGCGGCGACAAAAGCATCTCAGTCGATGTCCGCGTTGTAGCGGCCACGAATAAGAATTTACTCGATCAGATCGCAGAGAACGAGTTTCGGGAAGATCTTTACCATCGACTCAGTGTCATTCTTATTCACGTGCCACCGCTTCGTGAACGACGCGCAGACATCTCGATGATTGCGACTCATTTTGTCGAACGTCTGTCAAGACGGAACGGCCTTGAGGCGAAGGCTATTGATGACCCGGCAATCAAACGCCTGGAGTCGCTGGAGTGGCGTGGCAATGTTCGCGAATTAAACAATGTCATCGAACGGCTGCTAATACTATCGGGCGACGTCATCACAGAGGATGACGTCCTTCGGTTTGTCGAACCACGAGCCTCCGGGTCCAACGGAATCGAAGCGATGTTAACCCGGTTTGACCAATTCAGTGACTTCCGTGATGAGGCGGAAAAGCTGTTTATCTTAAACAAGTTGCAGCACTTCGACTGGAATATTAGCAAGACAGCTGAGTCGATCGGAATCCAGCGATCACATCTTTACAACAAAATGAACAAGTACGGCATCGAGCGGTAATTCAATCATCGCCGCTTTGATTAATCCGTTTGAGTATTGATGCCACCTCTCCTTGTTGCAGAGTCTCTGACCAAAAGCTATCCGATTGGCAGCGGCGACAAATTGGTCGTCCTGAAGGATGTCGACTTTGAGCTTAGTCCAGGAGAGATCGTCGCCGTAGTTGGTGAGAGTGGATCGGGGAAAAGCACCTTGCTGCATTTGCTTGGCGCCCTCGACCGACCGGACTCGGGTACTGTGGTGTTCAAAGGCGTCGATATCTTTAAGAAATCTGATGATGAACTTGCGGAATTTCGCAACCGATCAATCGGCCTCGTTTTCCAATTCCACCACCTCCTTCCTGAGTTTTCCGCCCTTGAAAATGTTGCTATGCCTGCACTCATTCAGCAGCGCAAACTCGCCGACGTTCAGACTCGGGCTCGCGAGTTGCTGGTGATGCTCGGGCTTGAAGGCCGCCTCGAACATCGCCCAAGTATGTTGTCTGGTGGAGAGCAGCAGCGCGTGGCTTTCGCACGTGCACTCATGAACAATCCGGATGTCATTCTCGCAGATGAGCCAACTGGTAATCTAGATTCGGATACTGCGGATGTCCTGCAGGATGAGATGATCCGTCTTGCACGTGAAACAGGTCGCGCATTTGTGATTGTGACCCACAGTCCGGGCCTTGCATCACATGCAGATCGAATTTTGCGTCTCGAGTCCCATCGCCTTCGACAGCATTCCGCAGCGTAGAGCATCGCATTGGGCCTGGTTGGCCGGGTTGTTCATCCCCCATATCCGATTGGAACGCTTTTGGCTTTGTTGAGGTAGAATCTGACACAACGTACCTCACTACGGCAACCTGAACCTCTGCATTCCATGACAGAACTCGCTGTCCTCGACCCAGCCATCGGCTACGTCCGAGAGTCGATTGATCCGACCCTCGATCTGTATAAAGAAATTGATCGGCTGAAGCGGGAAAAGAACGCTGTAATCCTTGCCCATTATTATCAGGAGCCGGAAATCCAGGATCTTGCCGATTTTATTGGTGATTCGCTTGGTTTAGCCCGGAAAGCAGCCGAAACGGATGCCGATATCATCGTGTTTGCGGGCGTGCATTTTATGGCCGAGACCGCAAAGATTGTAAACCCCACCAAGAAGGTTTTGCTGCCTGACCTGAATGCTGGGTGTAGTCTCGCCGATTCTTGCCCTCCAGAACTCTTCGGACCGTTTATCGAGGAGCGTCCGGGTCATGTCGTTATATCTTATATCAATTGTTCGGCCGGAACGAAGGCATTGACTGATATTATCGTCACATCATCCAACGCCGAACACATTATTAGACAGATCCCAAAGGATCAACCGATAATCTTCGGGCCGGATCGCAATCTCGGTCGCTACCTGGCAAAAGTAGCTGATCGACCCGATATGGTCATCTGGGATGGCGTCTGTATCGTGCACGAAACCTTCTCTGAAAAGAAACTGCTGGCGGTCAAAGTTGAGTATCCGGGTGCTCCGGTTCTGGCACACCCTGAATGCGAAGAATCGATCTTGAGACACGCTGATTTTATCGGCAGCACCAGTGCGATCCGTCGTTTTGCCAAGGAGAGTAACGAACAACAGTTTATCGTTGCAACGGAGGAGGGAATTCTGCATCAGATGCGCAAGGATAATCCCGGGAAAGAATTTATCCCTGCGCCACCAGAGTCAGGCTGCCAATGCAATCAGTGTCCACACATGCGGCTCAACACGATCGAAAAACTATACCTCTGCCTGAAGCACGAAGCACCGGAGCTGGTGATGGATGAGGGTCTCCGTATCCGTTCGCTGAAACCGATCGAACGAATGCTGGAGATGAGTAAAGGAGTCAAATAGATTCGGTTCACGGCGTTCCTCTTGTCCGTAGCTAGAACAGTATCCGCAGCCCCGTCAAGGGTTCAAACCTTCGTTGGACACGGTACCGCTGTTCGCCGTCGACAGAGTCGCGTCGCTCGTAAGTGTACCGCGCACGCACGACCAACCAGAGCTTTTCTCGGAAGGCATAATCCGTCTGGAAAACTAGTGACGTCTGATCTCCGAGATCATTAAACAGTGTAAAGTATCCCCTCAGTCCGGCCCGGTCCTGACCGATTTGTGCCCGTAGTTTCGGCGTCTGGAAAAAGAATCTAAGGTGATACTCGCTCAGTGATTGGTCACCAAAATGGCGACGGAAGTAGTACCAGAATTCGAACCGATCGAAGACAACAAATCGAATCTCGGTTTCAAAATCGTTCCCAGGCTCGATGTCTCCGAGTCGAATTCCCACGGCCTGATCAGTTTGGCCAAAATCCTCGCTGCGTTGGATTCTGGCGATTGGATTGTCGACTTGATAGAATGATCCGAAGTACGATGGACGGAAGTCTGAGCTGTTGTAGTACATCGCCAGTCGCACATTGAAGCGAGCAACGTCGACAAAATTTTCACTCATGAAGTCTACACCAACACCGAGTCCGGCACCTCCTTTGTTTATCACGGCGAACGAGGCGCTTTCCGATGCG
>CBDTVC010000036.1:0-10818 GCA_965363925.1 uncultured bacterium
TAACTCATTGCTGTACAATTCAATGCTGCACAAATCATTGCTGCACAAATCATTGCTGTACAAATCATTGCCTAATAGAAATCATTGCCTAGTACACTCATCTCACTAAGCGCAGCAGTCGGGCTATTATTCGCATGCGGTTGCACGCCGCGACAAGTCGCAAACGAGTCGGGATCATCGATGGACGACATACGATCAAGCGCTTCCACGGAACGTCCCGCTCAACTCGTACGGATTCCGTACAAAAGCGAGGCGACTGGGCAGGAACGGGAATATCTGGTTTACCTGCCGATTGGATACGACGCTGCATCCTCGAAAGAATGGCCGGTGCTGATGTTTCTACACGGGGCTGGCGAACGTGGCGATGGGAAATCAGACCTGGACTACATCATGTTGCACGGACCTGTTGGTGAAGCGTGGATATACAAGCGCGACCTGCCCTTCATTCTGATTGGGCCACAACTTCCCGGTTTCGGCATGGTCGATCAGCTCGCATACCGGACGGGAGTCCCACTTCCAAAACGGCTTGACGAAGGAGTACCTCAGCGAAGTCCGGCTGGTCGCGGATCCGGTGCCGTGAAACGAGCGCTTGACGACGGCCCCGCAATGACGGCGTTGCCAAACGGCTGGGAGCGCATCGAATCCGAGTTGATGGCAATGATTGACAACGTACTCAACACGTACAATGCAGACCCTGACCGTGTTTACCTTAGCGGGCTTTCATACGGCGGATATGGCACGTTCATGATGGCCTCACGCCATCCCGACCGCTTTGCCGCCGTGGCGCCGATCTGCGGCAGCTCAAGTGTGGATGAAATGAATCCGATTGCGGAGTCAACCCTGCCGATCTGGATCATACAAGGTGGGCGCGACGATGTCATCAAGGCCGGCTGGACGTACCCGCTCTTCAATGCGCTTGAGGAAGCGGGGCATCCGGATGTTAGACTCACCATCCACGAAGACCTGGCTCATAATGTCTGGTCCAGAGTCTACAGCGGATCAGATCTTTATGACTGGCTGCTGGAGCATCATCGATAAATGGCTTCACTGATTGGTTCACCAACTCAGTGGCCTTCCGCCGAAAGCGCCTGCGCGATTCTGGATTCCTGACGTGCTTAGCCCCAGTTCGGCCACGCCAAGCAAACGAAAAAGGCCAGCCTTACGCTGAAGACTGGCCTTTTTCGGATTCCGACGAACGGTGTCAATCGGCTAGCGCCTCGAAAGAAACAGGCTTAGCACGTACCAGAACATAAGCGCCACCGAAGCAAACAACTCCAGCGCAGCACCAACGTGGCGATCAGCCGGATAATGATGCAAGATCTTTGATGTGTCGTACAGGATTGCTCCCCCCGCGAGTGCGATCATCGCGACGGAGAAGAACGTACCGAGCTGGAAGCCAAAGAGCGTTCCAGCAACTATCAGGATAATCGCGATTCCAAATCCCCACTTCAAGAGACCGCCAAGGAACGAGAAATCTTTTCGCGACGAGTAGACGATTCCGGTCAGCGCTCCAAAACCAATAAGCGTTACCAATGCCGCACTTTGAATCACTCCACCGCCAGCGGTTTGGTTCGCGATGTAGAGAAGCGGCACAAAAATGATTGCTTCAGCCAATACAAAAAGTCCAAGTGCCCCGTACTGAGAAATCGGTGATCCGGCTTTGTGGGCAGCACGACTCGCGAACCAACTGACCACAACAAAACCGCCCAACACAAACAACCAGTTTACACCCAATAGAGCGCCTGCGATTGTTTCAGCTAGGCCAGTCCTGAAGAGCATAACCTCTATGGCCACAAACGCGACAATTGCACCAAAAAGGTGCAGGTACGTCCTCACAATAAATGCCGCCCGCGTCGCTTCATCGAGCGCCGCCACCGGAGTTGTGAAGTCAGATTGCACTCCCTGTTGCATTTCAGTTTGCATTCGGATAACCCTGTAATAAAGAGAATTTGCGCGGATTAGATTCGCACCGAGATGGCGGCAAATTAACCCGATAAATCACTAATTCGCAAAAGACCAATCTGTTTCCCAAAGTGACTTGAAAACCAGGCTCCGGCTCGTTCAGTGCCTACTTTTCCCGAAACAGCTCGATCCTCCACAAACGCAGAGTCCGCTACGTGAGCTACTTCGTTCCAAAACAGACCCTTAAGCGTTTCGGTCGGAGAACATCTAAATCCGTGCCCTTCATCTAGATACTGCCAAAGTGACATCCAGGATTCGGGGCGGATGGGACAAACAATAGCGCACGGCACGATTTGCCTTGCGACAGTATCGCGCGTGGGAGGAGTGATCACCCTGATAGAATTCGCTGGCATCGTGCTGCATTCGCGGCAACGATAACTGGAACTTGCAGGGCCTGCTTACTGCGTGCCCCAAATGGTCGAAGCATCGCCGGAAGAACTGCTCCTCTCGGGGGCACTACGCTTCCGTCCGCGCCAGCATTTGCTCGTGAATCCAGGCGTAGGTCTTTTCAAGACCAGACTGCAGCGAAATGTCCGGCTCCCAACCAAGCCGATCGAGGATCATTGAATTGTCGCTGTTCCTTCCGCGAACACCTTTAGGTGCGTCCAACTTGTAGTTACGATCAAGCTGAAGGCCGGCAATGCCCTCAATAATCGAAACGAGTCCGTTGATACTGACCAATTCGGCACTACCAAGATTGATGGGCTCGATTATGTCGCTGTTCATGAGATCCACGATGCCTTTTGTGCAGTCGTCGATGTACATGAAGCTCCGAGTCTGCTCCCCGTCTCCCCAGATTTCGATATCACTGGTTCCGTTGATAACAGCGTCCGATACCTTTCTACAAATCGCCGCAGGCGCTTTTTCGCGACCGCCGTCAAATGCACCATTCGGTCCGTAGACATTATGGAAACGGGCAACACGTGTGTACATCCCAAAATCTTCGCGGAAGTGTCTACACATGCGTTCGCTGAAGAGTTTTTCCCAACCATAGCCGTCTTCGGGCATCGCCGGATAGGCATCCGATTCGGTTAAGGCCGTAACATCGGACGTAGTTTGCTTATCCGCTGCGTAAACACATGCCGATGACGAGTAGAAAAATCGTTCTACCCCGTTTTCACGAGCAGCCATCAACATGTGAGTGTTGATCAGAACGCTGATCATACACAGAGCTTTGTTGGTCTCTATGAACCCCATCCCGCCCATGTCAGCGGCGAGGTTGTAGACGTCGTGGCAATTAACCGTAGCTGTTAGGCAGTCACCTATCTCACGTAGATCAAGCACCAGATTTTCCACACCCTCGTGCACCTGATACCATTCGTGCAGCGGCTTTACATCTACCGCTCTGATGTCAGAAAAGCCGAGGCTTTTCAGGTATGTGACGAGGTGTCCGCCAATAAATCCGCCGCCGCCAGCGACCAACACTTTCTTACTCATAAATTTGGCTTACTAATCCTAATGCTCTGAAAAACGCTTTCAAACCGCGAGCCAATGACTGAAATGTCAAAGGTATCCATGGCGTACCTACGGGCATTTTCCGACATCTTGCGAGCCAGAGAGGAATTTATCCGCAACTCCGATCCCGCCTTGACAAACCCGTCAATATCCGATGGACTAACGACCCGCCCAGCTTCTTGTTCGGTCACTAACCTGGAAACGAGATTCTCGTGCGGAACGGCGGCCAGTAAGGGTCGAGCAGCGCACAAATACGTCAAAACTTTGGATGGAACCGAGAAAATACCGGCATCCTGTTCTAGGACGGCGACCAAGACATCGCCAGAAGCCAGTACCATCGGGAGGTCTTCAAATGGTTGATACGGAAGGATGAGTAGATTACTAACTTGTTCCGCCTCAACGCGTTCCGACAACCACCTCGCCCCAATTCCTTCCGACACAACGACGATTCGGATGAGATCATCGCCCGCGTTTTGCTTGGCCAATTGCAGTAACAACTCGGGGTTATGCTTCATGCCAAGGGTCCCCGTATACAAGTAGCAAAACTTGTCTTGAAGACCATGGGCGCGAGACCACTCGTTGTCCTTGGGCAATAGCCCGATCTCCGCAAGTGGCCCCCAGTTTGGAATCGTCGATACCTTTGTGGTGTCAACCCCAAAGTCCTTAGCTAGAATCGGCTTGAAATCATCCGTTATCGTGATAATTGCGCTACTCGAGGCAAAGTGGCGTCGATCCAGCCGTTTGTACCAGCTACCAACGGCCCCCCCGATAAGTGGGAGCTTCTTACGTGCCAGCTTATCCACGGCCAGGCTGTAAAAATCCTGAACCCAGTACACGAAGTGGGCTCCTACACTGTTGCTGGCTCCAATTAACGCCGATTGGGACTCAGTGGGCGTGTTGCCCGACAGGACAACCTCCGGCCGCCACCGCGTGATCAGTTTACCGGCCTCTTTTCCGTATTGGATCTCCATCGAACGGCGGCGTACAAACGAATACTTGTTCGCGGCATAGCCCGAGTCCATCGGGACCTCGACAATTTCCAATGTCGGTGGATCGTCAACCCTCCGCGACAATGCCCCGCGCGGAGTCTCGAGTTCACCAGCGTACGCATGCAGAACAGAATGTCCCCTGCGTGCCAGTTCCCGACTAAGCTGTATCTGAAAAGGATGACCTGCGTAATCGTGAACGAGTATTCGCATCCGAAACTAACCCTGAGCCGGCTCAGTGATTGGCGACAACTTGGTTTGAAAACCGAATCCGCTGGCCTTCACGCGCTCAATCAATCCGTGTGCAGAGACGTAAACCACGGGAATTAGCACAAGCGTAATGAGCGACGAGGCCAACAGTCCACCGATTACCGTCCGCGCGAGCGGAGCTTGAATTTCCGCGCCGGCTCCCCAACCCAATGCAAGTGGCAGCAAGCCGAGCGTTGTTGTAAGCGTAGTCATTAGAATCGGACGTAATCGCAACCGGCCCGCCTCAACGACGGCGGAAAGCACATCCATGCCTTGTTCGCGCCGCAACAGATTGACATAATCCACAAGAACAATTGCATTATTAACCACGATCCCGATCAACATCACGAGGCCCATGATACTCTGCATGTTTAACGTAGTGCCCGTGAGCAACAGCATCGGCACGACGCCTACAATTGCGGCGGGTACCGAAAACATAACGATCAGCGGATCAAGGAAGCGTTCAAACTGTCCTGCCATCACCATATATATCAGCGTCAAGGCCAACAGGACGGCAATCACAAAGTCTCGCTTCGCTTTCTGCTGCTCTTCGTACTCACCACCGAACAGGATCGAAAACCCATCGGGAAGCGTTATGCCTGAGAGGTCCGAGCGTATGCGCTCCACAGCGTCACCAAGTGCTACGCCATCTTCCAGGTTTGCTGCAACGTACGTAACGCGCTGTCCGTCGACCCGTTGGATCGTTGTCGGCGCCCGTCCCCTTTCGGGAAGCATTAACGATGAGACCGGAATCGTATCTCCTGTTCGCGTGCGTACTGATATGGCGTCAAGGTCCTGCACCGAAAGTCGATCTTCCGGGCGAAGTCGAACAACAATGGGAAATTCGTCCCCTGATACGCGAAACTGGCCAGCGCGTGATCCACCAATACTGGTTTGAATGGCGCGACCAACCTCTTGCACCGACAGACCAAGATTTGCAATTTTTGCCCGATCAAAATATAAATTTTGCTCGGGGCGTCCTTGTCGTCGTCCGAGCCGAACACTTGCCACACCAGGAATCTGTTGGACGCGCAGCATTATTTGTTCGGCCGTCTGATCCGCAAGCTCAACGTCGTACCCTCGAAGTTCGATTTCAACGGCTTCCGTGCCGTCACCGGTCCGGAACAACCTCCGCAAAATCCAGAGACCCGATTGTGCTTCGACGCGGATCTCCGTTCCCGGAACGACACCTTGCAATGCCTTGCGCAAGTCATCAGCCAAGGCATGGCTGTTAACTGTACGATCTGCCTTTAGCGCCAATTCCACACGAGCGTTGCCCCAGCGCACTTCGGTGCTCATGTGATCTATCTGCCCTGCGGGCAGCAGCGGTCGAACTTTTGCTTCAAGCTCGTTCAGATACGACTTAACCACAGCGATGTTGGTGCCTTCCGCCATGTCCATGCTAATTTGGATCTCGTCTGCGTCAGTGGACGGAGCCAGTTCGACAGGGATGGTCCGCCAGAAAAAGACTGCACACGCGACGGCGACCAACGTGACACCAAATACTAGTTTGCGGCGGGCAACAAAAGACGGGAGCGCGTTTGAATACCGATTCTCGAGGCGAGAGATAAACAACTGAAAGCGAGACCGCTTGCGAGGTGGTTTCGGGTTGGTATCCGAAGGAGCTGTCTCAATAGGCTTCGAGCCATCCGATTTAAGAAATCGAGCTTTGACCGTTAGGAAGCGACTTGCGAGTACAGGCACAAGCGTAACGGCTGCAGCCAGTGAACACACAAGGGAAAACACGACAACAACGGCAAGGGCCTGAAACAGCTCTCCCGTAATAGTCTGCATAAACAGCAGCGGCACAAAGATCACGCAAGTCGTGAGGGTCGAGGCGATAATGGCCCCAATCACTTCCCTCGTCCCAATGCTGGCTGATTCACGCAGGGACATCCCCTTCTCTTCCCGATGCCGAACTATATTTTCAAGAACCACGATGCCATT
Organism: uncultured bacterium; assembly: GCA_965363925.1. Taxonomy (GTDB): domain Bacteria; phylum Bacteroidota; class Rhodothermia; order Rhodothermales; family JABDKH01; genus JAGQWL01. Next base: position 6,600 of record CBDTVC010000036.1, read on the forward strand.
GTCGACCATCATCCCGATTCCCAACGCAAGTCCGCCAAACGTCATTTGGTTCAGGGTCATGCCGGTGAAATACAGCAGACCGAACGTCGCGATCACGGAAATCGGAATTGACAGCGCAATGATAAACGTGGACGAGCCGTTCCGAAGGAACAGGTACAGAATCATCACCGCCAGCAATCCCCCCCAAAACGCGCTGTTGGTTACCGAGTCAATGCTTTGGCGGATGAACTGACTCTGGTCGCTCATGACGGACATCTTTATGTCCGGGTAGTCTCGATTGATTCGTTCAGCCTCGACCGTAATCGCGTCGGCCACGGTCACGGTGTTCGCGCCACTTTGCTTCTGGATCTGCATTCGGACAACCGGAACACCGTCCAATTCGGACAGATATTGTAGATCTTCAAAACCGTCAGCAACCTCGGCAACATCGCGGACACGGATCGGCCTGTCCTCAACGTATCGGACAACTGTATTCCGGATTTGGTCAACTGTCGTAAACTCTCCCAGCGTGCGGACGTAAAGGTCGAGAACCCCTTCTTTTACGTTCCCACCCGGCAGGCGCGAATTCTCGCGTGACAACGCTTGTTGCACATCTGCGGGCGTAAGACCCGCCGCCTGAAGGCGATCGCGGTTAAGGTTGACTCGGATTTCCCGGTAGGCGCCGCCTCGAACTTCTACTGTCCCAACGCCTGGGATCTGCTCAAACCGCTGAGCAACTTCTCGCTCCAGCAATCGAGTTACTTCTTCCAGATTACGACTGGATTCAACGGCGAGGGTAATGATCGAAATGTTGTTTGGATCAAACTTCCAAATGCCTGGAGCCTCAGCTTCAGGCGGCAAGTTGTCACGGATTCGATCAAGTGCTGACCGAATATCGTTCGCAGCCTCATCCAGACCTGTGCCTTTTGCGAACTCGAGGCTTACGAAACTGGAACCCTCCGAGGAACGCGATGTGATCCGCTCAACGTTGGGAACACCCGACACGGCATTCTCAACGAGGTCCGTTACAATCTGCTCCATCTCTTCCGGACCAACGTTTCCGTACCGGGTATAAACGGTAAGCCGGGACGTTTCGATTGGCGGCAGCAGATCAACCGGCAACGAAAAGAATCCGACGACACCAATCGTCAGGACGACCAGATAGAACATGGCCGTAGCGACCGGCCTCCGGATGGAGGTATCAGTTAGTGACATACGTTAGCGTAATTCGGCTACTCGGTGGATCCACCGGAGGAGGGGGTGATGTTCTTCGATGAGTCGTCCTGTATAGTCTCGGACGATGCGGGAGCATCCGTCGCAAAGTTCTCCCGCGCCACTCGCTGCTGCTTCTCCATAAACTGCCTCAGCAAGTCTTGATCATGCATTCGCTGCAAAGCGGCAATGCGTTGCCATGGGACAGGTCGGGCTCGAACACTGGCCTTTCCCTCGACAACACGTACAAGGTTCTGGCCAACGGTGATGACCCAGTCATCGGGCCGCACTTGCGTGACGCCAGCGACACCGCCGCCACGGGCAAGAACATCGACCGGCCTAAACTCAACAGGGGTTGGTTCAGTGAGCGGCGGCGGATTGTCCACAAGGAATTCATCAGGCGCTTCGACTGGTGTCTCGGAGTTAAGCGAGACCGCCACGTAGACCCCCATCTGTCCGGTGCCGGGATTCTCATAGAGCGCACTTTCGGGCACTAGCGTGGCGAGTTCTGATTCACCGTACATAACATCAACTTCGACAAACATACCGGCACGAAGCATACCGCTAGGATTGTCCACATCAATTTCAGCAGCCGCGCTAAAGCTACCTGCCTCAAGGAATGGCGAGATGCGTGACACCGACGCTTCTATTACCGAATCACCAAATTGGGCTGATGAAAGCAAGGCTGTGTTACCGACGGATATCCGATTGATCATTCGATCTGGAATTGAGATATCCACCTTCACGTCAGAGAAATTTCCGATCGTAAACAGGGGTGTACCTGGATCGACTCGCATACCGACCTCGGCTTGCCTCATCCCGACGTAACCGGATACAGGAGCACGAACAACCGTCCGCCGCAACATTTCTTTGTTTTCTTCGAGGTTGGCTTCCGCTTGAGCGATTCGGGCAACGGCTTGTTCGTGCGATGCACTGGCGCCAGCGGCTTGCGCACGGATTTGGTCGAGCTCCTGGTCGCTCTGAAACTGTTTCTCGGCAAGTTGCTCGACGCGCGACAGCCGGTTGTCAAAATCCGATTGGCTTGCCAAAGTCCGTTTGGCATCTGCCTGTGCAATCTGAAGGGCTGCTTCGCCCTGGCGTACCTGGTCCGTGTACTGCTTGTCCCGCAAGTAGACCAGCGGGGAACCGGCTTTTACAAAGTCACCGTTTTGCGCGGAAACGCGAACGACCGGTGAGGAAATCTCCGCGTAGATATCGACTTGGTTCTTGGCTCGGATTACACCCGTCATGCGCTCGCGCAAGGGAAGCGAACCAAGTCGCGCTTGAACGACCTCGACAGACGGGATTACGATGGCTGAACGACCGCCGGGCTGCCCGGAGGCTACACCATCCTCACCACCACCGCAACCAACAACAAGGACAGCCGCCAACAGTGGCGCGAAAGCACGGAAGCAAAACGACGGACGAGTGTACAATAGCTGCATAAACGGCGAAATCGATAGAAATGAGCACCAGCGGAGGAAACGGGCGCAGGAATGCGCCACAATCGCCTTTTGTCGTACCAAAACGATTGGACCTAATAGGTGTTCCAAATCGGCATAAGGCAGACTACAGACGTCCCGAACGGGGGCTTCATTCCATCTCGACGTCCGATTACCGAACAACCGCCACGCTTTTTGTGCGGATCTGGTTTCCGGCCCGAAGAGAATAGAAATACGTCCCGGAGGCTACCAGCTGGCCCGAACGATCCGTACCATCCCATCCAACCGTATGAGAACCCGCTGATTGTCGGGAATCGACCAGAACCTCTACAACCTGACCGAGCAGGTCATAGACGGTCAGTGTGACATCTCGGTCGACCGAAATGCTATAACCAATTTCTGTCCGGGCGGAAAACGGATTCGGGTAGTTCTGCGTGATCGAAAACGGGTGCTGGCCGGACTCGTCGTCAATATCCGTTGACCCGGCGGAGACAAGATCTCCGATAATTGATTTGGCCGCATCCAGCGTATTGGAAACACGCGATCCGCCTTTGTATCGAATTATCCCGTCTTTGTCCACTACGATCAATCGGTCATATACGGTGCTATACGTCCGTTCAATCGCCGCCGCATTCAGGAGTAGCGGAAAAGTGATACCCGTTTGCGCCTTGAAGGCATCAACAGTTAGTGCCGTTGAGTTCGGCCACGTGTCAAGCCCAATCGCGACGAACTTGCCCGTCGGACTGTATACTTGATTAATCTGGCTCTCGAGCTGGGGACCAGACTGAATACAGAAGGGGCACTTGTTGCCGAAGATGTAAAGCAGGACTGTTCGCCCTCGATAACTCGACAACGAAATCGCCGCACCGTTCGAGGTACTGAATGTAAAGTCCGGAGCGGAATCCCCAACATTCTGGGCCTGGGCGGAGCCGGATGTTGTGATAGACCCGGCCGCGAAGAGCAATACTAACGAGAAGATTCTAGTCATGGTAGTGGGTTTCGTTTGTTGCTGATAATCCTGCTTCAAAATTGAGGCGACCGTTATCCGTGATTGAGCCGTAGTTAGAATCGGGTCGTTAGCCGAAGCTCCATTCCTTCAAAGTCAAGCACTTCGTAACAGATCCCGGACGTGCAGGCCGGACCTCCGCGCCTGGTGCCAGTGAAGAGTGAGATCGAATGGTTGCGGTTTGGGCGGTAGGCAAACGATGCCCCCAGCCAATGACGCGGATCCCGCTCAACAAGGGCCACTGTTCGCGGATCATCCGTCATAAACGGATCTGTTGACCGCTCTGCCACAACGCCGACCGAGTACTTCGTCGAATTAGAGATCGTTATCCCAACAAGGTAGTTCTGCACATTAATGCTTTCGCCGAGCGTCTGTTTTAGGGACTGCACTTCAACCTCGGCGGACGCAGACCATCTTCCAGCCAACAATCGCTCCACGTAGCCGCCAATAGAAATCCTGTCGTCTTCAAACCGGAATTCATCCGAACCGTAGTCGGCAAAAAATTTCGTTTTCGTTCGTTCGTTTAGCGGAACAACTGCCTCGATGAAATACTCATTGAAGACAAAACGTGACGCAAAAC
>CBDTVC010000037.1:0-10592 GCA_965363925.1 uncultured bacterium
AGCAGGGGCCCGTTTGAGGCTGCGTTAACCGTTAGTCGTTCGTCGTCACCGGCCTCCGTCACTTTCACTCCGCCTTCCCCAATCACTCCGGTATCCGAGAAAGACGCCTCAGAATGGCCGCGATCACAAAAAGGTTTGTTCGACGAAGCGCCACAACGGCACAATGCAAGGCGAGTGTCCTCCAGGATCGTTTCTCCGTCCCCATCCTTAAGAATCAGGTCTCCACGGAGATACAACGGCCCGTCGGCCTCAACTGAGATACTGTTTTCATCATCTGGTTCCTCCTCCGCTCCGTCGTCCTTGCGAACATGATGCAGCGCTCCCGTCGGGCAACACTCAACAACAGCTGCGACTAATTCCGGATCCGCAGCATCGGCATCAACCCAGGGCTTCACATTCGGGTCAAAAACCTTTGGTAGCGAATGTACACACTCGGCTGCATGGATGCAGCGCTTGAGGTCGTACAAGACCTCAATGTCTTCGCCTTCGTAAGAATGGTCTCGGCTTTCCATGTGGCCCCGCATTTTCGTTGTGGACGTTACGATAGCAAACCTGCGCGAGACCACCTGTCTCGGGGGAACGTCGAACAGGTAAGCGACCAGAACGGCGTTCAGCGAGAAAAGAGATCCTCCCCACTGGCGAGCAAGGACCAATGCAGTGCTACTTTGCAGGCAAGGAGTGTGATCCAGGCAACCCAAAGATCCGCACGCTTAGTATGCGCTGCGGATCTTCAGAATGCTGAACAATTCAAGAATTGGCAAGAACGTTCGCAGCATCCACTCGGAAGAGTCTTCGCGGGGAGTCGAACGTCCAATCACAATCAAGCTGGCTTGGCAGCCCATGATGAGCACCATCCATCCGCAGCAATAGGGCCCTTGAGGATGGTACATCCGCCACACTTCGGTGAGCCTTCCGTCAAAGTGTAAAATTGACAATTGCTACACAGCTGCGCGGGGTCGGGTGAATCAACGACGTATTGCAACGTTGTTCGAAGTGACTTGTCCGTTTCGGTAAGCATCGATGTATCGCTGCAGTCAACCGCAGCCTTTGCACTTCCACTCGACGCACCTCCGGCAGCAGCACCGGTGCCTTCGGTCTTGCCGCCACCGCAGCCTGCGGCTATCGGAACAATCGTCACACTGGCTGCCAGGGCACTAAACTTCTGCAAGAAGGCGCGCCGGGAATCGTTATCCTGTTTCATTTACTTAGCTGATTTATGAACAAACGGCCACTAGGAAAAATCCTAAACATTTAGACAAAGGTACGAACGAAAAATGGCTTAGTTCATTGTTGCCGAGGCAGCATTCTCTGGGTCCGCCTGTAGGTCATTTCCCTTGCTATCGCGGCCGTCAATCAGGATTTCTGCCCGTGGTTTGTCGCTGATACCCGGTTTGCTGACCGCTGTTTTCGTGCCCGGGTCAGTGAGAGTTATCACAGAAGCGTCGCTTGTTGTGAATCGTATATCCTTTAGCCGCGCTTGTATTGTCTTTGTGCCGCGGTAATCGTTTTCGTCTAGCGTAAACGCCATCTCCAAAGGCCGATTGTACTTCTGGCTTTCCTGAACGATTGAGAAATAGGACTTCATTCCGAAGCCAACGACATCCAGTGGCCTGTTCTTGCGCTCCTGCTCGACAATCGGCCTTACCGCAAACTTGATGTGGTCTCCCGTTGAGCCCATCAGTCTGGGCGCGCCCACAACTCTTAGCCCCGATGCCACAAAAACAGGTCGGCTGTTTGACGGGCCAAACGGATCAAACTGTCTGAGAATAGCCCAGAACCGATCATCGATTGCATCAAGATGAATTTCGGAATCGGTACGGATTGCAGGTTGGCGCAACTCGTCGGTCAATTGTCGCGCTACCGCGGCCTCAAATCGCTCACGAAACTCGTCGATCACCGAAAGCTCAAGTTGCATACCAGCCGCGAAGTCGTGCCCTCCAAACGTGATGAACAAGTCGCTGCATTCTTTCAACGCGTTGTACACATTGACGCCGTGGATACTGCGCGCTGATCCCTTTGCAGTGCCATTCACTTTCGTTAGCATTACCGTTGGTCGGAAGAACTTCTCGACGATTCGGCTTGCGGTAATGCCAATTACGCCGGGATGCCAGGATTCGCTGAACAACACAAATGCGTCGCGTGCCCTAGCAGACACAAATGTTTGGGCCTGCCTTATTGCTTCCTCTTCCGTGTTGCGATCAATTTGTTTTCGCTCGTCGTTTACCTTTTCTATTGCGGACGCTGCCTTATCGGCCAGTTGAGAATCAGTCTCGAGGAGTAGTGTTGCCGCGTCACCGGCATCGCCCAACCGGCCAGCCGCGTTGATTCGCGGAGCAATTCCAAAAACGATTTGCGATGTCGTTATCGAAGTCAGGTTGAGCCGCGCAACCTTTGCCAGCGCCGCGATACCCAAGCGCGTCTTCCCATTGCATAGAAGCTCTGTCCCCCCACGCATCAGTTTGCGGTTCTCACCCGTCATCGGCACAATATCCGCAGCAATCGAAATCGCCACCAGATCCATCAACTCCTTCGTCTTTTCGGGATCCTCTCCCAGGAGTGTTGTGGTTGCCTGCGCCAACTTGAACCCGACCCCACAACCCGAAAGGTGTGGATACGGATACTCGCAATCCGGCCGCTTCGGATCAAGAACCGCAACTGCATCGGGAATTTCATCAATGGCAGTATGGTGATCACAGATGATGAGGTCAAGTCCGATAGACTTCGCGTAAGCCGCAGGCTCGATGGCCGTGATCCCGCAATCCAGTGCAACCACTAACGAGCAGTCGCGCGCGCGCGCAAAATCAAAGCCAGCGTTGCAGAGTCCGTATCCATGTTTGGAACGATGTGGTATAAAGAACTCTACATCAACGCCAAGGTCGCGGAGAAACGATGTCATCATGACGGTAGACGTTACTCCATCTACGTCATAGTCACCGTACACGAGCACCTTTTCATGAGTGAGGACGGCTTCGGCAAGGCGCTCCGCTGCTTGCTCCATATCCTTCATCAAGAACGGATCATGCAGCTCATCGAGACTTGGCCGAAAGTACTTCCTTGCTTCCTCAAACGTCGTCACACCACGGAGGACAAGGGCTCGGGCCAATGGTAGTGGTACGTCGTTGAGCGCAACCGAAAGCGAATGAACAATCCCTTCATCCGCGCTTCCTCTTTTCTCCCATCGATAGTCTGGCCGGCTTTCGTTAACGCTCAAATCGTTTCTCTGTAACTCTAAAGCTGAATAAAAAGTCAGGGTCAGGAATCAAGCTCAATTTGCCTGTACGAATAACGCCTAACAGGATAATGCGTGGTCAATAAGTAACGCATCCCAGCAAGGCACCCAGAAACATCGAAAACCAGCGAATAACAGCCACTCAAGGCAGTTTTGGTGCTTATGGATGACCATTTAAGACCGATCCCTAGTAGGATACGCACAAGAACATCCAAGCGACAGTCTGCGGACTGTTGAATCGATCCGATATGGAAGTACCTGAGAGCAAGTCCAGTCGAAGCCCGGGATACCCGTGGTTTTCGTTCCTGCTGCCGCTGGTACTATTCCTATTGCTGGGCGTTGCGTCACTACGGATTTTTCATCTACTGGATCCGGCTGCCGTTCCCTATATCTTTGCCGGATTTATCAGCTTGATCGGCATCTCGATCGCCGCTGGCGTCTACTCTTCCTTTGCGTTGACGACCACAATCGCAAAGCAGAAGGACGATCTTGACTCGCGCGACGCGCTCAATCGCGACCTCGCTGCACGACTAGTGGTCTTCGAAGAAGAGCGACGCGACTACGAGCAATCCGTTTATGAGTCTGGCCTTGAAGTTGAGCGGCGTACGTATGCCTTTCAGCGGCAACTGCAGGAATTGCATGAAGCGGCAACCTCCGCAGAAGCATTACTCGCCGAGAGTGAAGACCGCTGGATTCGTTTGATCGAAAATCATCCGGAAGGAGTTCTGGTTTGCAGTGGTCGACGAATACTCTATGTGAACCACGCAGCCGTCGAGATTCTAGGGGCAGCGAGTAGCGAAGAGGTTATCGGAACCGATATTCTGAGGTACTCGCCGCGATCGATTCACGAGCAGCTGGCGAAAAAAATTGCGGATGTAGAACACGGCAATTCGAGTGAGCCAATCGAGTATCGAGTCAGCGGACTTGACGGCATTGAACGTTTTGTAGAGGCCTTCGGCGTCCAGATCGTCTTCCGCGGTCAGCCTGGTATTCAAATCGTTATCCGCGACGTTACGACACGCCGCGACGCAGAGCGCGATCTGAGGAAGTTCGCCGAACGACTTTCGGTCGTCAACGAAATTGAAAAAAACATTCTGCTCGAACGTCGCCCGGGTGAGGTGGCTGATCACGCTCTCACACACCTCGTTAGGCTGGTGCCGTGTCGCTGCGCAATCGTAGTGAGGATCGCCGATGACCATCGCGAGGTCGAAGTACTGGCCTCACACGCTGTGACACGTATTAGTGAATTTCAGGAAGGAACAGCTCTGTTTACGGCGAACTCGCCATCTGGCTCAAACGGCAACAGCCGTAGCGACAATGCGTTGAGCGTATTCGGTGACGCGCCGAGGTTAATCCGCAGCCTGCGTACCCAGAGTTCACTCCTCCCAGTTGAACGATTGATGGCGGATGAAGGCGCAGATGCCCTTTACGAAGTGCCACTGGTCGTCAAAGGCGAAACCATCGGAGCAATGATTCTCGGATCAGAGTCTTCTGAGGGGTTTCGGAGCAAGGAACTAGAGATTGTGACAGAGATCGCTGACTTGATAGCGCTGGGGCTTCATCAATACCAGACTGAGCAGGAGCGATTAAGCTATGAGATCGAACTCGTCGCTGCGCGTGATCACGCGGAAGAGATGGTCCATCTCAAGACGGCGTTCCTAACCAACATGAGCCACGAGATCCGCACGCCACTTACCGGCATTATAGGTTTTGCGCAGATCCTTGGTGAAGAAATTGGCGAAGAACACGGTGAGTTTGTAAACCTCATCGAACAGAGTGGTCGTCGGCTGTTGGATACGATCAACTCCGTCCTGGATCTTGCCCGCCTCGAATCCAATCGGATGCAGGTCACGCTCGAGCCAATCAATATCGTCGAAGAGGCCAAACGAAGCGTCACGCTGCTCGCGCCGCTCGCCGCTAAGAAAGGCCTTCGGTTAAAGCTGGATTGTACGGAGGAGGAAGTCTGGCTCGAACTTGATTCCGCGGGGCTTGATCGGATTTTCAACAACTTGATCGGCAATGCAATCAAGTTTACGACAACCGGCGGAATCGTTGTTGGTATTCGTCGTGCGGATAGTGGTATCCAGCTAATCGTTCAGGACACGGGTATTGGGATGTCCGAGCAATTCCTGCCACAGCTTTTTGAAGAGTTCAGGCAGGAGTCATCGGGTGCCGACCGTTCCCACGAAGGTTCTGGAATGGGACTGTCCATCACGCGCAAGCTCGTCGAAATCATGGGCGGATCGATTGACGTAACGTCTACCAAGAACGTCGGTACAACGTTTACCATCACATTCGCGTCGAAAAAGCAAGTTGTTGGATTGGCGCCTGATCGACCACCAGTCCCCGTTGTCCAGACGATCGACGAGCGGCATGTTGTGCTCGTCGTTGAGGATCAAGAGGAGGCGCGCTTCCTTCTGCAATACGTGCTGCACTCCAGCTTCGACATTCGACTCGCACCGGACATGGCTGTGGCTGCAGAGATTGCACGCACGACAAATGTAAAGGCAGTCCTTGTCGACATTCACCTAGGTGGCCTTCAAGGTTCGCTCACGGACATCAGCCGTTTCCGAAAAACAGAAACGCTTGCAGATGTGCCAATGATCGGCATGACTGCCTACCCGTGGCCTGGCGATCGCGACGCACTTCTTAGTGCGGGATATGACGAGTACGTTGCGCGACCGTTCGAAAAAGAGATCGTTTGCGGTGTACTTGAAAAGGCAATGTCGCAGCCCGCGAAGACGGCTGAGCCTCGTTCCAATGGTGTGCCAACCGGCGCCAAATAAGTACGGCCCCTCGAGGATCCTATAAACGTCGGCATTTCACTGTCGAGAAACCGGACGGACACGTCAGCTAGTCGTAAGACTAGTTAGTTGTCTACGGCTGCAGGAACCGGCACCGATTTGTCAAGATTGTCAAAGTCGTCCTGCGGCTCGGGCAGGAGCTTCCAGACTAGAATCGCCATCAAGAAAATGGTGACAGCCGCCGCCGCTGCGTTCGCAAAGAAGCCGCTTGAATCGTAGAGCACGCCAGAGATCGATGCACTTACAGACATTCCGACTTGTCCGATTGCCACAGCCAGGCTCATCAACATGCCTCGCCTAACCGACGGCACCAAGGCGGTCATCAGCGATTGCAACGGACTAATCCGCAACGCTACCATGACCATCAGCAGCCCAAAAATTAGATAAGCGTACCAAGCGTTGACTACCACGCGGGTGGTGATGAGCATCAAAATGCCCATCCCAATACAGGACGTAATGATCAATGGCTTGCGACCGAGCGTATCCGAGACGCGGCCTGCAAGAGGCCCAGCAATCACGTTGGCGATTCCACCTACGAAGAAGAGAGAAGCAATCTGGTTTGTGGTTATGCCTACCTCCGTTTCCATCCACAGAGGAAGGTAAACGACATAGAGTCCGATACTCGCGTACATCAAGAGGTACGCGAGAGAGGCGACTACAACAGGACGCTGCGTAAGTAATTCGCCGTACTTCGTGAGGGAGCCTAAGACCGTGAGGCGCGATGTTTCGCGCCTGACTTCAGGTTGCGGTAAGAACAGCCAGACGAGCAGTGTTGCAAACGTCATGGTGACGGCAAACATCAGGAACGGCCATCGGAAACCAAACGACGCCGCGAGTATCTTGCCGATCGGAATCCCCAGAATCTGTCCGACAGCCATCCCGCTCATTACCCACCCGGTTGCCCAGCCCCGGCGTTCATACGGGAAATAGTCGCCGACATAAGAGACGGCACCACCACTGAGCATTCCTCCTGCAGCGCCGGCAAGTCCGCGGACGATCAACATCGACGTAAAGCTGTCGACCACTGCGTGCATGTAAAGCGCTACCGCCATCGACGCGGTACCAACCAACAGGATTCGCCTGCGCCCGATCGAATCCGAAATCGGTCCCGTGATGAGCGCAACAATTGCGAGACAGATTGTATAGGCTGAAATGAGCCAACCGAGGGACTTAACCGGCGTGTCCAGCGCCTCCGCAATTTCCGGCAGAATGGGCGAGACAATCATGATCTGAGCACTCGCCGAAAACATCATGAGCCAGAGTGCTGCCAGCACGAGTCGATCAGTTGTCTGTTTCTGCGGCAAATCGTCCTCTTTTGGGGAGATCGTCGAACAAGACCAGTCTGCAAAGGTTTCTGGACGTTTTTTTCTCCCATCCACGGTCTGCTGCCCGGCACGCTGTTCGCCTATAATTAACTCACTCACACACACGAGCGAATTAACTGCCATGAAGAACAGCTATTTACGCCTGCCTCTAGCCGCGATTATCGCCTTATTGGCGTTTCCGTCGGTTTCGAACGGTCAGGCTCCATCGGGTCGGGAGATGCGAATACACTACAGCCTGTACTATGAACTGTACAAGAATGGCGATTACGAAGGCGCATTGCCGGCCCTTGGCTGGATGTTGGAAAACGCCCCTGCATTTCCTCACAACTCCGACAGGAACTTCGACCGGGCAGCGAAGGCGTACAGTGCCGTGGCCATTGAGCAGGAATCGGAGGCGTTGCGAGAAGCCTATCTGGATTCCGCAATGACGATTTTCCAGACGGCGGTGCCGCGACTCGCAGCAGTAGGAATCGAGGCTGATGAGTTTGACTGGACGTTAAAGCAGGGCCGATTTATCCACGAGAATGTTTCCCTATTTCCGGACAGATCTGCCGACATTGCCAAGATGTACAGGATGGCGTTTGAACTCGACGCCCAGCGACTCGACCCCTACTATCTGAAGTACATCGTGATTGACCTTGTCCAAAATCAGGATGACAAAACGGCCGCGCTAGCGTTCCTGGATGCCATCGAGGCTGCTCGTCCGGAAGAGGCGGAGGTGGATGTCCTCTTGGTCGAGTTACGCAATCAGCTAATCAAGAACCCTGAAGAGCGTTACGATTTCCTGAATGACCAACTCGATTCGGATCCGCAGAACCTTGAATTACTTCGCGAGATTTTTGAACTCGCGCTTCAAGAAGAATGGCGAGACGTAGCGTACAAAACGGGTAGTCAATTGGTTGGGCTTGAGCCGAGTTTCACAGTGCTCAGGCAGTTGGCAGAAATGAATTTGGCGGATGGCCTCAACGAAACCGCAGTGCAGTTGTTGACTCGGGCGATTAAGCTTGCCGAATCAGATGCTGATAAACGAGACCTCCAATTCAATATGGGGATTGCAGAGCAACAACTTGGTCGCCTCTCGGTTGCGCGAACGCGGTTTAAAAAGGCCCTCGATCTTGACCCTGGATTTGGTCGAGCACACCTTGCGATCGGTGACCTATATGTAACAGCCGTCTCGAATTGCTCCACGTTTGACCGGCGGGACCGTGCTGTTTACTGGCTGGTAGTCGACAAATACGAGCGGGCGAAGAAAGCAGATGGTTCGCTTGCCGGACAGGCTGACGCTCGGATAAAGTCCTATCAGAGTTACTTCCCATCTGAAGAAGACAAATTCTTTTTGAAGTGGAATACAGGGGACGCGTACAAGGTTACCGGTGGCTGTTACGGTTGGATTGGCGAGACGACGACCGTCCGATAAATAGGCGGTTTACTACGAGGTTAACCCGCAAAGATCATCCGCTATGACGCGGTACTGGGAGCTGAAACCTCCAAGCAGATCGATCCCCGGCTGCGCTAGGTTGCCCTGTTTCTGGAGCCATTGCTTCCCCGCAGTTTGTCGGATGTGGCAGAAACCAGAACGTCCCTCCAGGTTGAGCAAGCTCTTCCGGGAGGGACGTTGTATTTGGGGCGCTGCCGCGGACGACAGCCCAAGCGGTTGGAACTACGAGTTCATGACTACCAGAAATTCGTCGTTGTTTTTCGTTCCGCGCATCTTTTCGAGCAGGAAGGTCATAGCCTTGATCGGGTCCATGTCTGCCAGAATATTCCGCAAGATCCAGATACGTTGAAGTTTGGCTTCGTGTATCAACAGTTCTTCGCGTCGCGTCCCTGACTTCAGGACGTTGATTGCTGGATAGACGCGTCGGTCGGACAATCCGCGATCGAGCACGATCTCAGCGTTACCGGTACCTTTGAACTCCTCGAAGATGACCTCATCCATTCGACTACCCGTTTCTATCAGGGCCGTGCCGATGATGGTGAGCGAGCCACCTTCTTCGACGTTACGTGCGGCACCAAAGAATCGCTTCGGCCCCCGAAGGGCACCAGCCTCAATACCACCCGACAGCGTCTTGCCTGTGTTTGGCATTACGGCGTTGTGTGCACGAGCTAGTCGAGTGATTGAGTCGAGCAAGATGATAACGTCTTGTTTTGCCTCGACCAGGCGCTTCGCTTTCTGAAGTACGATGTCGGACACTTCAACGTGGCGTTCTGGATCCTGGTCAAACGTGGAAGCAATCACTTCAGCACCCGGCACGTTGCGGTGCATGTCTGTGACTTCTTCCGGTCGTTCGTCGACCAGCAGGATAATCAGATAAGACTCAGGATGATTCTTGACGATCGCGTTGGCGATCTTTTGCATGAGTACCGTCTTACCAGTTTTCGGCTGGGCTACGATCAATGCACGCTGGCCCTTGCCAATTGGTGCAAACAGATCGAGTACCCTCATGCTCGTTTCGTTCGAATCTGTTTCCAGATTCAAGTGCTCTTCGGGATACAATGGCGTCAAGTACTCAAACGTTGCCCGCTCTTCAAGCTCTTGCGGTGCACGGCCGTTAACCGAGTTGACCTGGATCAGCGCAAAAAAGCGCTCACCTTCTTTCGGCGGACGAACTTCTCCGTCAACCGTATCGCCAAGTTTAAGACTGAAGCGCTTGATTTGAGACGGAGAAACGTAAATGTCGTCCGGGCTTGGGAGGTAGTTGTATTCTGCAGATCGCAGGAATCCGTATCCGTCAGGCAGTACTTCAAGCACGCCGACTTTGCGGATCATCCCGTCGAGGTCCGTTTCATTTGGATCATAGTCCGCCATGTAGACGGGTCGTCCGTCATAGACCTTCTTGAGGCGTTCTTCGCGCGCCTGTCGGGACTCCTGTTTGCCTCTGCCTTTCCGGCCGCCACGTTCGTTTCGATCATTACGGTCGTTACCGCCGCGTTCGTTTCGATCATTTGATCGCTGATTGCGATCACCAGACTTTCGTTTGCTCCGTTCGTTTCCGCCACGCTCGTTTCCGCCGCGTTCGTTTCCGCCACGTTCGTTTCCGCCACGTTCGTTTCGGTCGTTTCCACGTCCACTAGACTCAGAGCGTCGTCCTCTGTTTCGATTTCGGTCGCGGCTACTGCGGTTTCCACCGTCGCGGCTGCTTTCCCGGTTTCCGCCGTCGCGTCCACCATCTCGATTCTCATCACGGTTTGATTCGGAACGCGAGTCGTCCCGGTTGCTGCGTGATTCGTTCC
>CBDTVC010000038.1:0-10515 GCA_965363925.1 uncultured bacterium
CATAAGCGAAGATACAACGATAATCGAACGTCAGACTGCTTGTTTTGGGATACGAACAGCCTCTCCGTCGTATCTTATCCCTTCAGCGCACTAATTGAATTTAATGGAAAAGCGGCCCAAATACGGTTTGGCGGCACTTGGCCGTTTCTGGACTGGTCCCAATGTCCTGACGTTGAGTCGGCTGGTATTGGTCGTGCCCTTGGTGTATCTGATCGCCACAAGGGGATCGTTGTATTGGATTCTAATCCTGACGGTCGTGGCAGGCGCGACAGATTGGTTCGACGGACGCCTTGCTCGCTGGTCGCACACGGTCTCGAACTGGGGGAAGCTGCTGGATCCGCTTGTGGACAAGACGGGCGCGGGCGCAATTGTGCTGGCCCTCGTATGGCGTGGAGACATTCCTTTGTGGTTTGTCTTGTTGATGATCGCCCGAGACCTGTTGGTGTTTGCGGGTGGGGTGCGGATTGGCCGCCGTCTCGGGATTGTCCCCTCAAGCATTTTGGTCGGGAAGTTGATGGTTACGGCGATCGCTGTGACAGTCCTTGCCGCACTGCTTGAAGCGGATCCGCCGATTATGCGTTTCTGTCTCATTGCTACCAGTGTCCTGATTGTTCATTCGTTCTTCAGATACATGGTTCGATACTTTTCGTTGATGCGTTCGTACAAGGTTTTCCCGCCGACCGAAGACGAGTTTGCGGCGAACGCGGACGACGCGCTTGCGGACGATTTGCAATCGGACGAAGTAAAGTCAGACGAAGCAGAGGTTGCACCTGTAGCCGACGCAGACCATTCACAGGATTCAAGATCCGGTTCATCCAACGATGAGCCCATCGATGCTCGGTCAGACGGATAGGTCACTAGTACTACTTTGGGAAACAAACCCCTTTAGAAATAACCCCTTTAGAAATAAACCAAGTGATTGCGCATGGCGCTGTTTAATCCCTTTAAGTCACGTAAGAAGAAAAACGCCGAAAAGGCAGAAGCCGGCTCCAGTGTTGTGGACGAGGTAGTGCAGGCCTCGGCTTCACCTGTGGCTGAAGCCAGTGAGAGGGTTTTGGATGCTGTCCAGGATGTGGCACAGGAAGCTGCTTCGGCTGTGTCCGCGGCGACAGGTTCTGCAGCGATCGAAGTGCCAGCGCCAGAGCATCCGACGCCTACGGCTGTCCCCGTGACCGGTGATGCACCGCCAGTTGGGACGCCAGAAGAAACAACGAAGGAGCAGGAGCGCCTCGTCGAAGGACTGGAAAAGACCAGAACCAGTTTGTTCGGCAAACTGAACAAACTGGTTCGTGGCAAAGATACGATTGATGACGAGGTCCTGGACGAACTCGAGGAGGTCCTTGTAACTAGCGATGTTGGCGTCAAGACAACACTTGACATCATTGATCGGGTACAGGCACGTGTAGCTGCCGATAAGTATGTAAATGCCCGCGAGTTGCAGTCGATGATCCGCAAAGAGATCTCCGCGTTGATGCTCGACTCTGTACCTGATCGACCGGTTGCCTTTGATGCGCCGTTTCCGACAAAGCCACACGTCGTTATGGTGGTCGGCGTTAACGGCGTCGGAAAGACGACGTCAATCGGAAAACTTGCTTATCGGTACAAGATGGCCGGGCGTAAGGTATTGCTGGGTGCGGCTGATACGTTCCGGGCTGCCGCCACAGAGCAGCTGGAAATCTGGGGTGAAAGAGCACAGGTTGAAGTTATCAAGCAGGGTCATGGCGCTGACCCGGCTGCTGTTGCGTTTGACACTGTTGCTGCTGGGAAGACTCGCGGATCGGAGGTCGTGCTCATCGACACGGCAGGTCGCTTGCACACAAAAGCAGGCTTGATGGACGAGCTGACCAAGATCAAGCGCGTAATGGACAAACAGGTGGATGGCGCTCCCCATGAGGTGTTGCTTGTCCTTGACGGGTCGACAGGGCAAAACGCTATCCGCCAGGCAGAGGTTTTTACCCAGAGCGTCGACGTTACGGGCCTCATTCTGACCAAATTGGACGGGTCGGCAAAAGGGGGCATTGTGATTGGCATTTCAAACGAATTCCAAATTCCCGTAAAATATATCGGTGTCGGCGAACAGATCGACGATCTCCAGGTGTTTGACCGCGAACGCTTCGTTGACGCCCTTTTTGGTGGGTAATTGGACCACAGGACGGTTTTTGTGAATTTGATGGAAGCCATTTGAAATGATTACCTCCGGTTCATCGTTTGATCTGGACAGTTCGTCAGTGATATTGTACAACCGACCCCCAAATACGGAAGGATATTGGTTATACGACCGATATTTGGATACGTAAACATAGTCCCGATCATCAGTTTACCCGCATTGCTGACCAGGATTTAATTATCAGAAACATCGGCCCAAACGGTAAGAAATGACGCATATCGTTACAGTCTCGCATTTGGCAAAGCGACGGATGGCAGCCGGTTTCTTGCAGAACGCCCCGTTTGTTCGCCCGTTTGATGAAACACTCTGTCGCGCCAACAACCTCCGTTTCCCTATTTCTAGCGTGAACACCCCGTCGCGATGCCTCGGCCGCATAAGTGCCGTCGCCGCTTGTTGGATCGTCGTTGTTCTTTTGTTCTCAGCATTCAGCACTCAGAGCGCTGTAGCGCAGACGACCCCTGAGTACGAAGTGGACGTTGTGACCGTCAAAGCAAAGGATGGCTCGCAAGGCGCTCAGGTCGAAATTTATACGCGGATCCCGTATTCAAAACTCCGATTCCTTGCAACGCCGAACGGCTTTACGGCGCGGTATGAAGTATCAGTCGAGATCGTGGAGCTTGATGAAGATGGCCGCCGACAGAACATCGTCCAGAGTCCGATTTGGGAACTAACAGTTAAGGTCCCGAACTACGCGGAGACTCAAGCAAGTGAGCGTTTTGATTTTTCGACCCACACCTTGAAGCTTGTCCCGGGTCAATATGTGTTTCAGTTTCAGATCGAAGACAAGTCCAGCAACGAGTCCTTTCTGAACGAGGTGCTCTTTAATGTAAAGGACCTGGACACGCCGGTAGCGATCAGCGATCTATTGCTGCTTGAGAGCTTTGATGACAAGACCAATACAATTTTTCCACGTGTCGCGAAGAAAGTTTCTTCGATGGATTCGGAGATGGTGCTGTTTTACGAGCTTTACGTTGACTCGCTGCAAAGAGTGAACATTCGCAAAGAGGTTGTGCGAATTGGCAGTACGGTTGCGGCCAAGTCTGGAGTAATTGAAGGTTCGGAAATTGTCTCGACCACGGAAGAGTCAATGAAGTTAACCACCTCCCGTACGCAGCACATTTCGAGGATCAAGATTGATGAGTTTCCGGTTGGCACCTACGACGTAATCGTATCGGTCCTCGACGAGTCGGGTCGGCTGCTTGCAGCGGCAAATTCGGCCTTCGAAGTAGACTGGTCTGGACTCGAAGAGCACCTCGCAAACTTGAATGATGCCATTTCGCAGTTGCAGTACACCGCAAAATCCAAAGACATTCGCTACATAAAGGATGGCAGCACTGACGGTGAGAAATGGAGCCGGTTCGAACAATTTTGGCAGCGACGTGACCCAACGCCAGGGACGGTTCGCAACGAACGAATGGAGGAGTACTACTATCGGGTCGCTTACGCCAACCGACGTTATTCGATGGTGACAGACGGCTGGCGCACTGATCGCGGACAAGTGATGGTCTTGTACGGCCAGCCTGATACGATAGAATATCACCCATTCAATTTCAGCGTCAAACCGTACGAAGTCTGGTACTACTACAGAGTTGGACGACGATTTATTTTCGTTGACGACTCGGGGCTTGGTGACTACGAATTACTCGTGCCGATCTACGACGAAACCACCCACATACGATAGACATAGTTCAAGACAGAAAACAGGTGGGGTGCCCTATATTGGGTATCCCATCTTTTTTTGCCCAGTTTCGAAATGAAAGTTGTCTTTATGGGAACGCCGGAGTTCGCCGTTCCCAGCCTGAAGCGCATCCGCGAGGACGGTCACGATATTGTGGCGGTGGTCACGGCACCGGACAAACGGCAGGGACGAGGACTAAAGGTCAGACCATCGGCAGTCAAGAACGCCGCCGTGTCGCTGGGCGTCGAACGAATCCTCCAGCCCACCTCTGTCAAAGATCCTGAATTTGCTGCCCAAGTCGCGAGTTTGAATGCGGATGTCATCGTGGTGGTTGCCTTCCGCATATTGCCACCACCTGTTTTCAATGCTGCTCACCTTGGTAGTTTCAACTTGCACGGCTCACTTTTGCCGAAATACCGTGGGGCTGCGCCGATCCATCACGCCGTACTCAGCGGTGATTCTGAAACAGGCGTAACTACGTTCTTCTTAAAGCAAAAAGTGGACACAGGGAACGTAATTATGCGACTCAAAATGCCTATCGGCGAAAACGAAACGACGGGAGAAGTCTACGAGCGTATGATGTTTCTCGGCGCAGAAGCCGTATCCAAGACTCTCCGCCTAATCGAAGATGGAAGTGCAGCTGTTGAGCCGCAAGATGATTCGCTTGCCTCGCCGGCGCCGAAGGTTCACGCTGCTGATGCTGCCATCAATTGGGCGGCTGGGTCCTTGGTTGTACACAACCAAATTCGGGGATATTCGCCCATTCCTGGGGCCTGGTCTACAATTCGTGGACAGCGCGTCAAGGTGTTTCGTTCCTTACGATCGTTTGACTACGGGCAAGGAGATCCGCCCGGAACCATCAATACTGTGGAAGATCGCCTCTTCGTCTCTTGCGGAAGCGGTAGTGTTGAATTGCTTGAACTTCAGCTTGAGGGCAAGAAGCGCGTAGCGGCAGCGGATTTTGTGCGTGGCTACCGAGTCGAAACCGGAGAGGTTCTGAAGAGCACTTCGCCCGATTAACGTGCAGCTTTCAGGACTCGGTCTGCTTCATTTTCTGGGCCGAAGCGCAGAAGCAGTGCGGGCAACAAGAACAAGTTGGCAACCAGAGCACCTGCAAGGGTTAGCGCCGTGAGCGCCCCGAGGCTGACAGTGCCGCCGAAGCTTGAGAGCGTAAACACCAAAAACCCTCCCATCAGTACTAGCGATGTGAACAGAATCGCCTTTCCTGTTTCCCGCATTGTTTGGAGGACAGCATCTTCGCGATTTGCGCCCACCGATCGGACCAGACGGTACTTGGCAAGGAAGTGAATAGTGTCGTCAACCGCGATCCCGAAAGCGAGCGGAAAGATCAGCGCGGTTGAAGGTTTTAATACGATCCCAAAGAAGCCCATTGCACCACCAACGATGATCAGCGGAATGACGTTCGGAATGAGACTGATGATCGTGAGGCGGATTGATTTAAACAGCCAAGCCATGATGATTGAGATGACGACCAAGGCAACGGCGAGCGAGATAGCGAGGTTGCGCACAAGGTTCTCCCCAGACGCAGTGGATTTTATTGCAGTCCCTGTGACAAAGGACCTATAGTCGTCAGTTGGAAACAGCTTCTGCGTCCTCTGCAGAACCTCTGTCGCTACCTCATTCATCCGCGTTGTGCCGAGGTCGTACACACCCATGTAGACGCGCGTGATGGAAAATGTCGAATCGACAAACCGCGGCAGGTTTTCTTGAAGTCCGTCCTGGTCACCAGCGGCAATGCCTGTCAGAGCGCTTTGCAGGAACGGCATCTCGTAGTTTGACGGTAAGCGGAAAGCCTTAGGCTGGCCGCCAAAGTAGGCCTGGTTTGCCAGCTTCAGGTAATCGGCGGCGCTGAACGAATGCCCAACTCCTTCGATCGATTCCATTTCTCGCTGCATCTGTTCAAGTCGCTTCAGATTCGAAAGCGACTTGAAGCGACCCGGCTTGTGTGATTCAACGACAATCTCAAGTGGCAGAATGCCTCCGTAAGCTTCCTCGAATACGCGGAGGTCCTGGCGAAGCGGATCATCTTCATAGAAATCCGAGAACACAAAAATATCCGACGAAATTCTAAGAGAGCCCGCAATGCCAATTCCTAGCAGAATCGAAGACACGATCAGGATTAGAGTCGAATGCTGCTTGGCGAAAAGCCCTAGAGTATTGAAGAACGATGTGAGCTTTTCGTGCGTTGCTAGTCGCATCCGCTCTGGACTGGGCGGCTCGAGCCAGACACAGGCCAACGGAATGGGGGTAACAGAAAGCAGGTACAAAATGACGATACCGGCTGACGCAAAAATCCCAAAGCCGGCCAGCAAGTCTGACCCTGACAATACGAGAACATAAAATCCAACCGCCGTCGTGAGTGACGTGAGGAACGTCGCTTGCCCCACGATCTGCATCGTTTCATCGATGGCTTTTCTGCGGTCGCCGAGAACCTTGTATCGATCATAGAACTTGGTCGTCAGGTGAATCGAATTCGCCATGCCGATAATGATCAACAGCGCCGGCAGGACTGATGTGACAATATTCAAACGATGATCAAGGAGAGCGATCAGGCCGACGGTCCATACAATTCCGAGTGCCACGACGATGGTTGGGAGGAAGACTGCGCGCCGTGCCCGGAATGTCACATACAGCATGATCAGCGATATCATTAACGACAGGGCGCTGAACAACGGAGCTTCTCTTGTGACCCGGGAAGCATAATTGGATCGCAGGTAGGGGAGGCCCGCCAGTGCGACATCGCCAAGGTATTCCTCCGACAGTGTCTCGACGTGTTTTACCAGCGTCACACGGGCTGATGTATTGTTGAACTCATCATTCAACGTCACAATTACTGCAGGATGTGATCCGTCCTCGGAGAGTATCAGCCCTTTCAGAAAGACCTGACTCTCTATGCGTGCTTGAATGACGCTTTTGGGCAAAGCGGCATCGTACAGCGGGACGGCTACGATGCTATCGGCTTCACGAACAAGAAATGGGACGTTCGTTAGGCTGAGTACGCTTTCAACTCCACTCATTCGCTCGATCTGCCGGGTCAGAGAATCGAGTCGCATCAGGAATGCATCGTCGGCGGGGTCTCCTTCGCTCGCAACTATGTAGAATAGCGCTTGGGTCTGGGCAAAGGCATCCATGAGATGCTTATAGTCCATGACGACGTCTGAGTCATCGGCAAGAAAGTGTCCCGGACGATGGTCTGTCTTGACGCGCGTTGCCCAGAATCCCAGGAACAGCGACCCAAGCACACAAACCGTAAGGATGGGTTTTGGATGTCTAAGAATCCAGTCGGAAAAGCGGGACCAGAAAGCCATGATGGGTTGGACGCCGTCGGCGAAGGGTTTATAAGACTAGCTCTTCGCTACTACAAGATTGATTTCAGCGGGAAGATGTTTCGTGTCAAGACAGAACCGACATCGGTTGGGATAACCGCCCGCTCCCGTGGACACCACTCACAGGAGTGATGTCGGTGTAGATGATTCAGACAATAAATATACGTCAAGAAGAGGGATTGGTTGAACCGACGGCTGCCCGGGGTGGAGCAATCCCTCTTACCCCGCGATGAAGCTAACCGATCAACGAGACTCAAACCAAATGCAAACTTGCTGGTCAAGCCGCCAGACGTTTCTGAAAATCCCGACATTGCCCACCGTAACCGATCCTCTAGATCAAATGGCCCATACCGCCCCGGAACCAAGTTCGTAACCATCCAACCGGACCATATCAACGGGGCACGACGATTAATGACTACTCTGCTCCAGACCGATTACAGAACTTCGAATCGCTGTCAAAACGCGAGCCGCAGCCTATTAGCGTCGCTGCAGCACCAAAATATGTCTGGATCGGCCGCATTGAAGCGTGCCGAATAGGCCCGTAATGTACGATTGTCGTAAGTTTGGACGTTAATAGCGTCTTCCCACCCTTTACGGCGCAATTCAGAGAATAGAGCGGATCAGGATGAGTCAATTCGATATCAATGTTATCAAGGAGAAGGTCCTTAAAGAGAGCGAGTTCATCGATGATATGCTCGCGGAGATCGGCAAGGTCGTTGTCGGTCAGCAGTATATGATCGAACGCCTGCTGATCGGGATGCTGGGTGATGGGCACGTACTGCTCGAAGGCGTCCCCGGTTTGGCCAAAACGCTGACCGTCAGCTCTCTTGCCAAATCTATTGGTACAGGATTTCAGCGGATACAGTTCACGCCTGACCTTCTGCCTGCTGACCTTCTCGGCACCCTTGTATTTAATCCCAAGGAAGGTGATTTCTTCATCAAGAAGGGGCCAGTCTTTTCGAATATCATCCTGGCGGATGAAATCAATCGTGCCCCCGCAAAGGTCCAGAGTGCCTTGCTCGAATGTATGCAGGAACGGCAGGTCACGATTGGTGACGAGACGTACCCACTCGAAGAACCGTTCCTTGTTCTGGCAACCCAGAATCCCATCGAGCAAGAGGGTACCTACCCACTACCCGAGGCCCAGGTTGACCGATTCATGATGAAGATCAAGGTCTCCTACCCGGAACGGTCTGACGAACTCGAGATCATGAAGCGGATGTCCAGGACGGGCAAAAAGGCATCTGTTGGCCAGGTCGTTACATCCGATCAGATAATGAAGGCACGTGCGGTCATAAACGATCTGTTTATCGATGAGCGGGTTCTTCAGTATATGGTTGATCTCGTAATGGCGACTCGAAATCCGGCTGACTACAAACTTCAGAGTCTTGAGCCACTAATTCAGTTCGGTGCTTCGCCACGTGCGACGATCAATCTGAATCTTGCCGCCCGCGCTCACGCCTTTCTGAGGCACAGGGCGTACGTAACGCCCGAGGATGTGCGCTCTATTGCCATGGATGTTCTCCGTCATCGTGTAGCAATTACCTATGAGGCCGAGGCAGAGGAAATCTCTGGCGAGCAAATCGTTCAGAAGGTTCTTGAAACGGTGGAAGTGCCGTAACCCTTTTTTTAAACGAAGTACGTAACGTTGGCCTGTTGGCGTTTTGAACGTATGCAGATTGAAGTCGCCGTGGCTCCATGAGCTACATTTGCGACTTGGACTAATAGAAACAGTCGCATCCCTACTACGCTGCCGCAACGCTCCACACTAATCGATGCCACACGAACCGAAGGTTTTCAAGAAGGACGCGATAACGGTCGAATTTCTCGCTGACCGGCTCATCCGCACAGTTGGTCTTCAGATTGAAGCTGTGAACACCGTGCCGTGTGATGAGCGAAAAGTAGTCGAGAATACGCTGCATCGTCCGGGACTGGCGCTAGCCGGTTACGTTGATCTCTTCACGTTTCAACGCGTGCAGATAATTGGCAACACCGAGAATCAATATCTGGATCATCTTAGTCTGGACGATCGGAAGAAAGCGTTTGCAAATCTCGTGCAGTTTCCTGTTCCCTGTGTGTTCCTAACGGAGAACAATCAACTACACCCGGATATCATAGACCTCGCCACTCGAAACGGCGTCCCGCTTTTTCGCACGCCGTTGCCGTCAACCGATTTCATGACGGTGCTGCGTGAGTTTTTGTACGACCAGTTTGCTCCTCAGGTATCGCTCCACGCATCGATGGTAGACGTGTATGGTGTGGGCCTACTCTTAAAAGGAAAGGCCGGAATCGGCAAGAGCGAGGTTGCACTGGACCTCGTCGAGCGTGGACATCGTTTGGTTGCGGATGATGTCGTAATCCTCACGAAAAAGGATGATCAGGTGTTGATGGCGGCGGGCACAGAATTGGTCCAGCACTTCATGGAGATTCGCGGACTGGGGCTGATCGACGTGCGATCTATGTTTGGCATTCGTGCGATCCGTTTTCAGAAGCGTGCAGAAGTGGTCGTCAACATGCAGCTCTGGGATCCCGACGAAGAATACAGTCGACTAGGAATGGTGGATGAGACCTTGAAGGTCCTCGGCGTAGAATTGCCGAGCGTGAAATTGCCGATTATGCCTGGCAAGAACGTGACCGTTCTCTGCGAGGTAATCGCGTTGAATCATCTCTTGAAAAACTACGGCTACGATCCGGCCGAGGTCTTTTCAGAACGACTCGCGGAGCGGATTCGAACGAAAAAGAAGTCAGCCCACCTCAGGGGTATCGAATACTTCGAGCACGACTACGAATAGGCGCCTGGGACCTGCTGCTCTATGCGGCAAACTCGGCGGCTTCTTCGAATTTCACACCAACGAGGTTGGAGACACCCTGCTCCTGCATCGTGACGCCGTACATCCGATCCGCCGCTTCCATTGTTCGTTTGTTGTGCGTAACGAGAATGAACTGCGTTGACTTCGAGAAGTCCCGGATGATCTTCATAAACCGAAGTACGTTGGCATCGTCAAGCGGCGCATCCACCTCGTCGAGAATACAGAACGGACTCGGCTTCACGAGATAGATAGCAAAAAGGAGCGCGATGGCTGTGAGTGTTTTCTCCCCACCAGACAGCTGAGCCAGAACACTTGGTCGTTTCCCTCGTGGCTTGGCGATGACCTCAATTGCAGACTCCAACGGATCATCCGGATTTTCGAGTTGGACGATTGCAGTCGTCTCGTTTCCGAACAAGTCTGTAAACAGTTTCGAGAAGTTTATCCGGATCGCTTCGAACGTTTCGTTAAATCGATTGGACGCCGTCGTGTTGATCTCGTCAATCGTCGCCATCA
>CBDTVC010000039.1:0-10471 GCA_965363925.1 uncultured bacterium
AAACAAGGGTGCTTCAGTGCGTCCAGTCGCCAGTACATCGTATCGCGGATGCGAGGTAAGCACCCTGATTAGCGCTTGTCCCAGCAACCCATTTGCGCCCGTAACTAGGACGCGCGCGAACAATATTTCGTCGGTTGATTCAGACAAGGCTTTGGGAAATCCGGTTCGAACAAACTAGGGGCTGCGGTGCCGAGAATCTCGAAACCTAAATATCTTTTGATGAGATCAACTCTTGTAGCTCGTCGCGAAGGTGTTCTGATTTGTCCCAACTTAGCCGACCCGATAGGATAAGTCGTAGCTCGCGGCGTTTGCCAGCCGCGATGAATCGTTCCTTTTCTTCGTCGGATTCCGCAATAATCTCTGGTGCAGGGACGGGCTTATTGCTTTCATCCACAGAAACGAAGGTGTAAAAAGCTCGATTACATTTTCGCACTGTTTGCCGAAGGGCATCCTCGGCCCACACGTTGATTTCGACCTCCATTGAAGTACGAAACGCGCGATTAACCTGACTGCGGAGCCGGATAATTTCTCCCTGGTGGATTGGTGCTTGAAATTCGACGTGATCAACGGCAGCGGTGACGCAGACTCTATT
Organism: uncultured bacterium; assembly: GCA_965363925.1. Taxonomy (GTDB): domain Bacteria; phylum Bacteroidota; class Rhodothermia; order Rhodothermales; family JABDKH01; genus JAGQWL01. The sequence goes on from CBDTVC010000039.1 coordinate 593, forward strand.
GGTGTGTCGCTGAGATGAAATGGCAGCACAAATATCCATCAAATGGAGCAGCCGACCGCCCATCAAATTGCCAAGGTTATTGGTATCGTTCGGAAGAACGATCTCGTTCATTACGCAGGAGGATTGGCTGACCGTTTTTGGTCCAGGGGTACGCGTGCTTTTCAATGTGTTGGTGTTGACGTGTAGGGGTCTCAGCGTTGAGCGGATAGAGGCATGGAAACGACCAGTTTGCAGCGCTCGTCTATTGCTGATGCATTTGAGCCAATTTCACTATCGCGCTGCAAATCAAGTCTTTTGTTTCTTCTTGCGCGCCGCGGGAAACAGAATGTTGTTCAGAATCAGACGATATCCCGGCGAGTTCTTAAATAGGTCGAGGTCAGTTGGCGGGTCGCCGACGAAGTGCTGATAGTCTTCAGGGTCATGGCCACTGTAATAGGTGAACGTTCCGTTGCCGAACGTGCCGTGCAAGTAACGCACTTCATTTCGGCCTGGTGCTTCCGCGAGCGTGACAACGCCGGACTTAATCAGGCTCTTCCTGAAGTTGGTGGTCTGTCCGATAAATCCATGGACCGTCGAAACGTGATTCTGAGTCAGCATGGTTGGTACGGGATCCCACTTAGCCGAAAACTCAAACAGCGTGAAGAAATCAGTAGCTGGATTGCGTATTGGCGCAGGGGGGAGGCCGGTGTCAATATTAGAGTGTTCGTAGTCATTCGGATTGAAGCTAGGACGAAAATTTTCGAAGGCGAGCGTCGACTCGAAATCGAGTTTGGAAAGAGCGTCCGGGTCAATGGGGTCACCGTCGTACTCTCGCGGAACGATGTCAACATTTCGGGCAGCTAGAGAAATGTCAAACGTGTCGGTACCTGAACACATGGCGAACAGGAACCCACCATTGCCGACATATTCTCGGATCGTCATCGACACGCTTGCCTTGAGCTGCGATACCTTGCGGAAGCCTCGATTGCGGGCGGTCGCCTCAGCTTCGCGCTGCTGCTCGATATACCATGGCATAGTCCGAAACGTGTAGAACTTGCCGTATTGGCCCGTGAAGTCCTCGTGGTGCAGGTGAAGCCAGTCAAACTCAGACAAGCGGCCGTCCAGCACGTCATCATCATAAATAAGCTCATACGGTACTTCCGCGTAGGTCAACGTCAGTAGCACCGCATCGTCCCACGGTAACGTTTGCTTGGGGGCATAAACTGCAATTCGCGGTGTCTTTTCAAGCTTGACCACGGCCGTATTGGTGGACTCACTTTCTACCTGTGCTAGAATGCGGCTCGCTTGATTAGCCGTAACCCTCTCGTAGGAAACGCCTCTTATTCGCAACTCAGTTTCTGTTCGTTGATCATCCGGAAGCAGGAAGGACCCACCTCGGTAATTCAACAGCCATTCAATTTCGAAACCACGCCCAAGTGCCCAGAACGTCACGCCGTAGGCTTTCAAGTGGTTGGACTGACTGGCATCCATGGGGACCACGAGTCCCTGGGCAGATGCACTTGATCCCATGCCACTCCAAATAGAAACGAAGAGGACGAAGGCGGCCATAACCTGCAGAACGGGCGAGGACAATCTGGTGGTGATCACATTTTCCATGGAAAAAGGAGGCCCTAAAATTCTAAACATTGTCTCCTCGCAAATTTCGGATTCGTTCTCGCGCACGCGCAGAGAACAGCGAGCCTGGAAAGGCGACTAATAACCGCTCGTACAATTCAATTGCCTTTTTCGGACTGCCCAGGTGTTTTTCCTGGATCCATGCTGCTGCAAATACGCTACGATCTGACAGGAAGCTTGTCGTGTACTGAAGCGACAACTCGATAAACGAATCGTGGGCCTGCCGATAATCTCCTACCTGTTCAAGTAGTGTGGCCCCGAGGAACGCAGATTCGTCGGAGATCTCATGCCCGCTATATTGCTGGCGCAGGGTGTCAACCCGCAACAGTGCTTCGCGGAGCCGATATTGCCGTTGAAGCAACATAGCTCGTGCAAAAATGCTTAGCGGACCTTCAAGCGAATCAGGTTCCGGATTTTCAATCAGCAGTACTCGAAGCCCAATTGCATCGTTTGCTGTATTGTTCGACGTATTCTCCTTAAGCGCACCCACCAGGGCGCCAGCTGCTTCAAATTCTCCGCGGTAAAAATGAATTAGTGCGACCTCGTATCGACACTCTTCAGCGAGATCACCTGTGTGCAGTCGGTCAGCAATTCGGTTAAACTCAAGGCGCGCGTCCTCGAGTCGATCGGTCAATACAGCCAACCGGCCCTTCTCGAATTTCGCCTCGTCAGCAGCGGCGTGCGTTGGATATTCTTTGACGACTCGTTCGTACGCCTCGTCGGCAGTGTCAAATCTGCGGAACACGTCTTGCTCCAGTCGCCCGACATCGAGGAGGACGTAGGGAACGTTTTGACTTACAGGATACTTCTCAAGGAAAGCGGTATACACGTTTAACGCTTGCGAGTAATGCGGTGCCACTTCAATTGGGTCATCCGTGGCAACTTGTTCGTCGAGGCTTCGAGCCCACGCAACGTGTACATCACCGGTCCCGCGCAAAGCCTCGGGAGCAATGGCGCTGTCAGGGTAGCGGGCTAATATCTCCTCGTAGGCACTAAAGGCAATTGCGTACGATTCCGACGCTAGTGCCTGACCGGCGAAAGCAAACAGCGTACGGCCTTGGTGATTCTGCAATCGATCAATCGCACGATAGGTGTCAAGGGCGGGTTCGAACCGGTCAGATTCGACATAGAGCCATCCCAGCAATTCCCGCAGGTCGACATTCAGAGGGTTCTGCCTGACCTCGCGTTCAACCACCGCCACACTTTCGTCGACGACTCCGTCCTGCGTCGCATAGCGGGAAAGGTTTGACTTGATTGTTGCCAAGTGTCGAGCGTCTTCCAGCAACAGCCCGACGTACTCTTCCATTGATTTCGAGTACTGGGAGGTCAACGTGTAGAGATTGCCGAGGTCGCGACGAAACAGACTCGGATCACCGAGTCGCGTACGCGCGCTATCCAGCAGAGCAATGGCGCGGTCAAACTCGCGAACCTGGGTTAGAGATTGGTGGACCATCCTGTACGTGGCGGCGTCATCAGGCGCAACGCTGATCGCTAAATCCCAGACGGCAAAAGCGGAATCAATATCCTCGGACAGGTAGAGAATGCGCGCCTTTTCAGCCAGGAGGATCGATTTGTTATCATCAATCCTCAATCGACTGTCAATGAGTTCCAGGGCTTCATTGTATTTCTTTGTCCCTTCGTAGGCTTGCTTAAGCTTGGCAAAGAACGCGTATTCAGGATTTGCCGCGTACAAGTCTTCCAAAAGAGAAATTGCACGGTCGAACTGGCCCGCCCGCAGATACGTGTCGGCCAGTTGGAACCGGGCCGTTTCGGAACTGGCCTGGCCATGAACAGGCCCCGCGAACGACATTGCCAAGAGAGATACGCCTAGAAGGCATAGCAATAGAGGCAAGAAGGGAGCCCGCATCAACGACAACGAATTACGTAGTGTGGGCTTGACTGGAATCGATTTTCTCATCCGCCAAGCTGTACGGTTGGCACGTACCGGCATATTCATTCAGTTAGACTTGCGTTGGGGGGCAACGCTACATCACGTTGTGACTTAGGTATTTGACGCGCCTGATTGTAAGTTTGAGAACGCATTGTGTTCTGTCACCGGCCGCCTTTTTTTGAATTTGGCGGCGATTTTCCGCCCTCGCTTGAGTATCAAGGACGTGCAGTTGCACTCGGCTACGAACAAAAGCCCAGCCAATAGCCCAGCCAAAAGTCCTACCAAAAGCCGGACCAAAGGACTCTGTATTCTTGGTTCGACCGGCTCAATAGGTACGCAGACGCTTGAGGTCCTGCGAAGTAACGGTGACCGGTTCCATGTCGAATCGCTGTCGGCATTCGCTAATGCGGACCTACTCATAGCTCAGGCGCTGGAGTTTAAGCCGAAGCGAGTGGCTATCGCAGACGAGTCACAGTTTTCTCATGTGCACGCATCTCTGGCCCCAACGGGGATCGAAGTACTAGGGGGGAAGGAGTCGCTGGTTGAACTTGCCTCGAATCCGGAACTGGACGTCGTGATTGCTGCGATAGTCGGTTTTGCCGGATTACCACCGACGATCGCGGCTCTGAGGGCCGGGCACCGGGTGGGGCTTGCGAACAAAGAGACGCTCGTGGTGGCTGGAAAGCAGGTGATGCTAGAGGCAGCGAGGCACGGTGGAGAAATAATTCCTGTTGACAGTGAACACTCCGCGATCTTTCAGTGTTTGCAGGGAGAAGACCTGTCAGGTGTGAAAGGGCTAGTTCTAACCGCTTCGGGTGGCCCATTCAGAGATCGACCAATCGGAACGTTTGAAAAGATTACTCGGTCAGAGGCGCTCGCGCATCCGAACTGGGATATGGGTGCAAAGATCAGCATTGACTCTGCGACCATGATGAATAAGGGGCTCGAAGTGATTGAGGCCCGATGGTTGTTTGATGTGGGGGCTGACGATATCGACGTCTTGATACATCCGCAGTCGATCATTCATTCAATGGTAAATTTTGTCGACGGATCGACAAAAGCGCAACTTGGTGTGCCGGACATGAAAGTGCCCATCCAGTATGCGCTGAGTCATCCGGAGCGATTTGAAGGCGATACACCGCTCGTTGACTGGACTTCCTATCCAGCCCTGACATTCGCCGCGCCATCGATTGATCGATTTCCGTGCCTCGGCCTTGCCTACGACTGCCTTCGGAAAGGAGGGTCGGCTCCGGCGTCGCTGAATGCTGCCAACGAAGCGGCTGTCGAGCAATTCTTACACGAGAAGATGTCATTCACAGGAATTGCAAAAGCGGTCGACTACGCAGTGTCACATGCAACTCACATTCACGAGCCGACAATGGAGGACCTGGTAGCCATCGATGAAGAAGCTCGTAAAATGATCCTTGAGCAAGGATCTAGTGGCCGTATTTGAGCGTTGTTGTCGTTCTAGCAATGACTATTGGCCGATCACGTATATTTGTCGTTTGCTTTTTGCTAGTAGTTGAAAACCACCGACAGGGAATCACGAACAGTCGTCCACATCCCTGATCATTCTTTTAAGCCCAAAATCCGCCACGTCGGTACCTAGAGGAATCAGCTTTGATGTACGTCCTCGCTCTTCTCGGAGCAATCATGATTCTTGTGTTTGTTCACGAGATGGGACACTTTCTTGCCGCCAAGCTTTTCAAGATGCGGGTGGAGCGTTTTTCTGTTGGGTTCCCCCCCAAGATCATCGGGAAGACGTTTGGTGAAACCGAATACGTTATTGGTGCGACACCACTTGGAGGGTATGTAAAGATCTCCGGGATGGTGGATGAGAGCATGGATACTGATTTCGCCGGCTCAGAACCGCAGCCTTACGAATTTCGGGCAAAACCCGTCTGGCAGCGAATTGTTGTCATCACGGCAGGTGTGATTTTTAATTTCATTCTAGCTGCGTTTATCTACAGCTGGATCGCCATAGCCTTCGGCGAAGATTACATCCCGGCATCCAATGTAAAGGGTGTCCACATCCAGGCAGGGTCTCCGTTATACAAACTTGGAATCCGGACAGATGACCAGATTGTCGCCGTAAACGGTGAACCGATTGACCGGCTCGAGAATCTATTGCTGAAAGGTGTAACTACGACCTCCTTCACCATGACCGTGAATCGAAGCGGCCAGGAAATCGTTCTCGACGAACCCGAAGATTTCTTCTCGGAGATTAACGAGCGTGGTCGAACAGCGGAAACGATGGAAGATGTCACAGGGATGTCTTATTGGACGAGTTTGATTGGCGGCGTCTCGCCGGGAGGACCGGCAGATTCGGCTGGCGTTCGATTCGGTGATCGGATAATCGCTATTAATGATCAATCAGTCAGCTTCTGGGCTCAGATCAAAACGTTAGTTTCTGGTTCAGAAGGGGCGCCACTGCAAATTCGATGGGAGCGTCCAGACTCACTGAACACTCCGGGAGACCTTGAATCTGTTTCGGTCCGTCCCGGCTACTCGACTTATGAGACCGAGATTGTGCCTCGGACTATTGCCACGGCTGGTGGGTCGTTAGTAGGGATCGGGGTGGAAATCGCCCATGGCGAACTTGCCCGAAAGGAGTTTGGTTTTGTGCACAATGACCTTGGCTTCTTCGAGTCAATCAGCGCTGGTGTCGGGGAAACGTGGCAAAAAGGTAAGCTGATTTGTACCGGGCTCTCTCGTGTGTTTACCGGGAGAGACGACTTTCGCGATTCCGTGGGCGGTCCGATTCAGATTGCCGGGGCGGCGAAAAAAGCCTTGGAGTTAGGACTTAGCGAATTCTGGAAGTTGGTTGCGTTTCTTTCAATAACGCTCGGCATCGTAAACATCTTGCCGATTCCTGCACTTGACGGGGGCCACCTGATGTTTCTGATTTATGAGGGCATTACACGCCGCGAGCCGTCACTTCGGTTGCGGATTGCGCTTCAGAATGTCGGCATGATTGTGCTTCTACTGTTTATGGTCTTCGTGATCTTTAATGATATCGTGCGGATGTAAGCTCGCAGATTACAAGCAATAATCCCTGATTGTGGTCGCGATTCGTGCGTCCAACTAACACCACCCAGCCTAGCTGTCCCGCAGTGACTGAACGTTCGACTGACCCAATGTTGGAGACTGAAGACAATAGGCTTCGCGGGAAGAGTATGGTATCGGAGGACGGCCTGCTGCAGGAAGAACTCAAACACAAAGGGCCAATTCCGACTCACGTTGCCATCATTATGGATGGTAACGGTAGGTGGGCGAAACAGCAGGGCAAGCTGCGAATCTTCGGTCATCGGGAAGGTGTTGAATCTGTCCGAGACATCGCGGAGGCCGCGGCCCAGATTGGCATCAAGGTTCTAACGCTCTACACGTTCAGTACGGAAAACTGGTTCAGACCAATCACTGAAGTGAACGCGCTCATGTCGTTGTTGGTCAAGACTGTACGACGCGAGGTTGAGACTTTGCGCAAGAATGAAATTCAATTGTGCGCCATTGGTGATCTCGATCAGCTTCCTGCCGAAGCCAGAAAGGAACTGAATGCTGCGATGAGCGAAACTGAGGGTGAGCACCGGATGATTTTGAATCTCGCTTTATCGTATAGCGGTCGTTGGGATATAACAAAGGCGGTTCAAGATGTTGCCCGAAAGGTTCAAAATGGGGAAATCACCGTAAACGATATCGACGAGTCGCTTGTCGCGGCACACCTCGCAACGGCCGACTTGCCGGATCCGGACTTGCTCATCCGAACGGGAGGTGAGTATCGCGTGTCGAACTACCTTCTGTGGCAAATCGCCTATTCTGAATTGTATATGACAGAGGCATATTGGCCTGAGTTTCGGCGGAGTCAGTTGTATTCGGCCATTCGGGCTTTTCAAGAAAGAGATCGTCGGTTTGGGAGGGTGAGCGATGAAAAGAACCATTAAGTCTGGGGCAGAATTGTCAGCCAAGATGCTTCTTGTCGAGTTGCTCGCAAAGTGGCAATAAACCGATATACCAAACCGTTTACGTACCAGTAATTGCCCCTGCTCGGCAGAAACCCCACCTCGTGTCCAGTCGTAGTAACGCCCTTCCCAATTAGTATTCAGCCAACGTGATTCCAAAGAATTCCGTACGTCCTATAGTCCTGCGTAGTATTGACAAAGTCCCGCTGGGACAGGTCGGTACAACATCTGGGATCCGCCGGACTTCAATAGTCGTTGCCCGGCTCGCCGTCCTGGTATTCCTCGCGTTTGGTTCCTCACCGGCCCTGGGTCAGCGTGTTGGTCCATACCAAGAGCGCCCAACGCCGTACAAGATCCTCGGTATCTCGGTAGACGGTGCGGAAGCAGATTTCACACGAACGTTCGTTCAGCAGAACAGCGGTCTCGTGGAAGGGCAGACGGTGACAATTCCCGGTGATCCTGCTCTGGGGGATGCAATCCGGTCAGTTTACCGACTTGGGATGTTCTCTGACGTAAAGATTATCGAAGAACGAAGAGTTGGTGACGGCGTCTTTCTGTCAATTCTGGTAAAGGAAGAGCCCAAGCTCGCTTCTTATTCGTTTGAAGGCGTGAAAAAATCGCATCGCAAGAAGCTTCAGAAAGAGGTCACGTTGATTCCGCGAACCAGCGTGAGGCCTGAGTCGATCGAGAATGCAAAACGCGTTATTGCCGCCTTCTACAATGAAAAAGGATATCCATTAACGAAGACAGTAGTTGACAGCAAGCTGAACGAAGAGACGAATTCGGTTGTATTGACTTTCAAGGTTGATCGAGGTCCGAAAGTACGTGTCGGTGAGATCGTCATTGACGGTAACGAAGAAATTTCAGACCGGTCTCTTCGTAAGACGATGAAGACCAAGGAAAAGAAGAAGCTTCAGTTTTGGCGCAAGACGAAATTTGACGACAACAAATTCCAGGAGGACATTGATCGCGTTCTCAAGATGTACAATGAAAAAGGCTACTACGGCGCCCGAGTCGTAGGGGACAGCGTCTACGTGCGTGGCGAGGAAACGGGAAAGCCAGAAATGGTCGTCGAATTGAAGATTGAGGAAGGCAACAAGTACTTCATCCGGGACATCAAGTGGGAGGGCAATACGGTATACGAAGCCGCTGAGCTCGAAGAAGCTCTGGGGCTTATCGAGGGTGGTGCCTACAATGGGACGAAACTTGAAGAGAATTTGTACGGCAACAAACGCAGTTCGGATGTTGCGAGTCTTTACTTGAATCAAGGGTACATGCGTTTCCGTGTCGATCCCGTGATCCAGGCAATTGGCGGAGATTCACTTGATCTGAGTTTTGACATCAGCGAAGGGGATGTCTACAATTTTGGTACGGTCACAATTGCCGGAAACGACGTGACGAAAGAGCATGTCATCCGGCGAGAGCTCTTTACAGTCCCCGGTCAAACGTTTAGTAGGGAGTCGATTCAAGAGTCCATTCGCCGCTTGATTCAGCTCAATTATTTCAGCCAAGAGTCGCTTGCTGGCGGGCCTGAAATCGAAGTCAACGATGCATCAAAATCCGTCGATCTCACCTACAGTGTAGAAGAAGTCGGCAACAGTCAGCTTGAACTTTCCGGTACCTGGGGCCAATTTGGACTAGTCCTTCAGCTACGGTTTACGTTCAACAACTTCTCGGTGCAGAACATGGTGAATGGCGAAGAGTGGCGGCCGATCCCGAGTGGTGATGGGCAGGTACTTTCGCTTGGTATTCAGACAAACGGAAGCTTTTATCAGAACTATTCACTTTCCTTTTCTGAACCGTGGTTTGGTGGCAAACCTCGACAAACCGGGTTTTCACTTTCGTACTCCAGTATCGGTGGGGGTGCGTTCTTGTCCAGCACCCGGTCCGGAAAGTTGCAGACGGGGTCGGTGCGTGTGTTCTACGATCAAGCCCTCAAACGGCCAGACAGAAACTTCCGTACGTCGACATCGCTTGGCTACCAATACTTCAATAACGAAGATTACATCAGCAGCCTTAAGCAGGGCGTGAGTCACGAAATTACGTTGCGTCAGACGCTTTCACGAAACTCGACCGATCATCCGATTTTCCCGACAGCTGGTTCAAAAATGATTCTGTCCGCAGAATTAGCGCCGCCTCTTGGTAATTTGGTGCAGTACCACAAATACAAGTTTCAGACAAACTGGAATATTCCTATCGTCAGCAAGCTGTCGCTAAGCGTGATGATCGATTTTGGAGTGATCGGATCTCTGACCGGTAAGCCAGTTGACTTCGAACGATACATCGTGGGGGGATCCCCTTTCGAGACCTCGGGATTCAACGCCAATTTTGGGAAGGACATTGTGTACATGAGAGGGTACCCGCTGTCCGTAATCGGGCCTCGGCGGGACAATGAAGCGGTAGGTGGTTTGATCCTGA
>CBDTVC010000040.1:0-10401 GCA_965363925.1 uncultured bacterium
CCACAATTTGTAATGAATTCAGAGCTGCCGGTTCAGAAGCAATCGGAAGAGCGGTCGTTATCGTCGAGAACTCACTTGATTGTCCGCCGTTGTCCGTTGCCGTCGCAACCAGGACATTGGAAGCCGACACGCCACTGGCCGGTGTAAACGTTATTGTTTTATTAGGGCCACTTGTGAATTGGGACGACGTGTAGCTATCCGAGCCAACGTAAGTGTCACCTTCACCGTCAACGGCGACAAAGAACTCCACAGTTAAGGGATATTCTGCGTTAGCTGGCAATGTTGGTACTTGATAGGTTACGGTAACCTCATTTGCTCCTGCTTCATAAGAAACAGACTCAATCTCGGGATAGTTCTGCCCGTTGTTGCTGCCGGTGTCTCCGTCACCAGGATCGTTAACGGACCTGCCATCGCCACCAATGTCAATTCCGATTCCGTCATTGTCACGGACAGAGTTTTCTGTAAGCCGGTGGCCACTTCCCAGAACCACAATGCCTTCCACATTGTTGGCGACAACGTTTTTGGATACGGTATGACCAACCCATTCCACGCGAATACCAGACAATACATTGGGAAGAGATGCTGATTGCGAGGAGTTCGTCCCCACAAAGTTATTTGATATGACGTGCCTCCCGCTCGCCGAGCCGAAAGCGTAAATCCCAATGCGACCACTGTTGCCTACCACGTTAGCGTGTGCAGGTGTCGGTCCACCGATAGTGGCATTGTCTGAATCAACAACAACAATACCGTCGATCCCGACTCCAAGGTCGGCAGTCTGGTTGATATCAGTGCCGACGATGTTGCCAGCGATGGTTACGTTGTCGCAGTTTTGCTGACAAACAATTCCGTTGTTGGGACTTGCTCCTACCAGGTTACCGTCGTTGGCTCCTGGTCCACCAACCATACCGTTCCTCGGTCCATTGAACACTTCAATTCCGCTAATCCCATTTCCACGAGCCACTGTGCCGGTGCGATCTGTGCCGACGTAGTTACCTGAAATTTGAAAATTGTCTGCACCGGCGCCCGTCACGATAATCCCACTCCAAGTATTGGACGAGACAACATTTCGTGCTTCTAGCTCGGATCCTCCAATAGTAAATGCCGACGCAACAGTGCCAGTCGACACCATGCCTGCATTGATACCGTGTTGCTCGTTGCCTAAAGGCTGTGTTCCAGTGGCATCCAGTCCAATGAAATTACCTTGTACGACAGTTCCAACGCTTCCTGTACCGACGATGACGACGCCAACCCACAAGTTGCCCGAGATAACGTTGCGATTTTCGGGAAGCGTGCCACCAATCAGGTCGTCGACGCCATTGAAAACCACGACTCCATGGTTTGCGTTTGGTCGTGCAACAGTTCCGGTCACGTCAGTCCCGACAAAACAGCCCCAGATATGATTGCCACCAGAGCTTTCCATTTGGATACCACCTTTTTCGAAATTGTAAATCGCCAGTCCAGAGATCGACGATCCACCCGCAAAAATGACAAGACCATTAAAGACACCCGCGTTGACACCGTCAATTCCGATTTTTATCACGGCATTGCTTGGACCGGTCACAGAATTGGTATTTGGCGATGCTCCGGGTTGCGAGTAACCCTCGATTGCCACCGCCTCAAGTAGGCCTGGAAGTGGGGCGGTAGGTGATATGATGTGGGGGCCATCACCTGAAATGTTAAAACGTATGGTGTCTGCGCCCGCCACATTGTTCGCACTGGCTATAGCTTCCCGTAGCGAGCCGGCGCCGGAGTCGGCCGTTGATACAACTTCAAATATAGATTGGGCCCCTGCGGGATTGGCAAAAAGCGAAGTGGCAACTACTACCAACAACAGTCTTAGTGAGGACATGATGCGTTTCCGAGAAATCATAGATCTTACTACCTCATGAATAGAACCTTGGTTATATATACCGGATTCTCGACGGAAAATGGATCACTCCGGACACATTTAAGTCCGCAACAACCATCGAAGACGCGCTGGGCTGTTCAAACAGTGTTTGTTGGATAGTCACTCGGGCAGTCTATATGCCCTCGACAAAGAGATGTTGAAATCGTCAGGCCGTAAAGAGGTGGAGTGATCCGTGTTGGTGAGTTAATCGACCATAGCAGGCCGTCACATCGGGAGGCCGCTCTAGAAACAGAGAATTCGAGTCTCGACTGCAACCTCCACAATATTTAGGGGTCAAACACGTTACTGAGGCGTCCTTTTCTCCCAAACACATCCCGCACCCGAGGGACAAATGATTCGATTTCTGCGTGAGTATGGAATTCTTGTAGTCGCAATCGCTGTAGCCATGGCCGGTTTCGTCTACTATACGAATCACAAAGAGGACGTCCTCGCCTATACGCTCGACGTTCTTGGTGAGCGTTTGATGGAAATGGTGGACGACGCTGATACGAAGGATGTCATTGCCAAACGGTTCGCAGATATCCGAAATAGGATCCTCGACAAGCAGGTCGACCCGGCTGATGTCGAGATTCTTGCTGCCAACGTCCTCAATCTGAGTGCTTCGGGTACGAAGCTGACGGCCAACGAGGCCGAGCTAATGCTCGATCTCGATATGTGGCCTGAAGGTTCATCAGAAATCGACGACCAGACCCTCGTGGATATCGAGTTTCTTATTCGTCCGGAACCACCAGTGCCTGCTGTGCCAATCAAAATGGACGAGGAACGATTCGATGAACTCGGTGCAAAGCTAGATCAAATCCTAAGGACAGAATCCGAATTGTGGGCGATGGCTGAAGGAGTAGTAGTTCAAGCGCCGTCAGAGCCCTTTATGGTGTTCAGTGCAGATGATGGCCTGCACGTAGCCGTTGACAGTATGATTCTGGCTCGAATCGACGTGAAGAAACGCTGGACCGGCAAGACTGATGGGACGAGAGAGAAAGCACTCGTCGAGCGCAGGGACCTGATGGTGGACAGAAAGGCCGCGCGCGCAAAAGCATGGACGGACATGGAGCGAATGAGGGAGAACGAGAAAGAAATCGTCGAGAGCCGTCGAGAATATGTGCATGCCCTTCGCGTCGTGAAAGGACTCGAGGCTAAGGGTGTAAATTATTTTGTCGACTCAGATTCGATCGCGGCAATAATCGAAGTGGGCATCCGGGAAGCAAAGGCGATGATGAACGAGCAGGCCCGCGTCCAGGAGGCACTCACCGCCGCCGAAGCGAAAGCGTCGGTATCGGTTAAGGTTGGTGGCTCGCAACGTAACTAACCCCGATCTCTATTTTCGTCCGCCAAGCGCAGAGGGACCGAAGTCATCCTCCCCGGTGGAACATCGAAGTCGTGAGCCGGCAAAAATAGCTGTACCTGATCGCTTGTGCGAGCCGCTGAAGCGAGGGTTGCGTTGCTCAGGCGCCGGCTGCTTTGCCATTCAGGCACGAAATATCTTGGTCGGCCTGTTGCCGAACGGGTTATTCATGACGGAATCTCGCGCTTCACTCCTCCTGCCAGTATATTTCTCTTCCTGGCCAGCACCTCCACGAACCCACGACCGGAATGAAAGCTGCAGTTGTTCTTCTTCTCCTCCTCCTCGTATCTACAGCACCCGTTAACGCTCAGGATGCCATCATCCGTGCAGGAACAGTTATTTATTCCGCAGACGGTTCGACGGCCACGAATCAACGAATCACTGTCGCTAAGGGTCGGATTTCGAAGATCGAGAAATGGTCTGGCCCTGTGGATGACTCCGTAATCGACCTGTCGGATCGGTTCGTGATGACGGGTCTGTTTGACGCTCATAGCCACATGGCGTTGGTCGTTGATCAGCGCATCGACGGGGGCAACTATTTCGTGACAGGAATCCTCAATACGACACCGTACCGGGCCGTACAGGCGGTCGGGAATGCGCGAAACATGCTTGAGTCTGGATTCACCGTGATCCGCGACATCGGCAACAACGGAAATTATGCAGACGTTGCGGTGAAGAAGGGAATCGACGAGGGCCTCGTGCCCGGGCCGCATATGGAAGTATCCGGTCGGATCATTGCCCCCTTCGGTGGACAATTTCATCTCCAGCCAGAGAAACCCGGCATCGGGAATCCGGAATACTTTTTTGCAGATGGCCCCGAAGAAATCAGAAAGGCCGTTCGAGAGAATCTGCATTTCGGGTCAACGTTCATCAAGCTCGTAATCGACGATCAGCGGTACATCTATTCTGTCGAGGAGATTCGGACGGCAGTCCGTGAAGCGGAATCGGCGGGCACGTACGTTGCTGCACACTGTTGGACGGAGCAAGGGGCTCGCAATGCGATTGCAGCTGGCGTGCGCTCGATCGAACACGGCATCGACATGCCGGATGATGTGCTGAAGGCCGCAAAGGAAGCGGGTGTGTATCTCGTGGGAACGGAATTCACTACTGAAGGATTGAGTCAATCACTGATCGGGAATGACCTTTCAGTATTTGAAGCCGAACACGCGCAGTTCGTCGATCGACTGAAGCGTGCCTACGCGCAGGGCGTCAAAATTGTCTATGGCTCCGATGCTGTATTTCTGGATCCAAAGATGAGCCGAGGACACGTATCGCTTGACGTCTTGAATAGTTGGCGCGAGGCTGGCGTTTCAAATGCCGACCAGTTGAAAGCGATGACAGCCACCGCCGCCGAACTCATGGGAATGTCGGATGATCGCGGAGTACTGGCGGTTGGTCGACTGGCAGACATTATTGCCATGCCGTCGAACCCGCTCGCTGACACGAATGCGCTGTATGAGGTCGACTTCGTAATGAAAGATGGGCGCGTCGTTCGCCGGCCATGAGTAATCTACGACCAAGCGTTTGTGTCGTTGGTGCTGGCATCATCGGGTCATGGGCGGCGCTGCATCTTGCGGAGGCTGGGGTGAGTACCGTCCTCGTTGAACAGTTTCCGTTGCCGCATACCCGCGGAAGTTCGCATGGGTTGTGCAGATGCTCGCCGCGCTCGCGTTGGAGCCGATCGGACGTGGAGTCGTATCTTACAACGTATCGGACAGGACGGCCATCGCAGTAGCGCCAGTTAGGCCATCACATTTCTGGAGAGTCGAGAACCCGGCATCAGCTACGTTCGTCGCGTTTGCGGTTCCGAAAGATTAGCCCGTATCATTTCGATCTCGCCCGTGATAGCACGCACACTTCGTATTGTTGTCTTGTTTCTGACTTGCGTGATCGCGACGGTTGCCCAGACGGTTGCCCAGCAGGTTGATACACTGTCAGTATTGTTGCCTGACATCGAGATTGAAGCCGCGCGTGGTTCCCTGACTCTCGCAACCGCACCGTTCGCCGTGTCAATCCTCGAGCGGACATCGGCCGATATCTCAATGGAATCAGGTCTTTCGCTGAGCGGTACGCTCGCGACGCTGTCCGGAGTTCGTTTCATGGATCGCGGTCACTACGCTCTCGGTGAACGCGTTCTTGTGCGTGGCATGGGCTGGCGATCAGCATTCGGAGTGCGCGGCGTGTACGTACTGTTGGACGGTGTGCCGCTAACGTTGCCGGACGGTCAAGCAATCCTCGACGTCGTGGACCCGGCTTTCATTCGGCGAGCTGAGGCGATTCGTGGACCATCATCGACTTTCTGGGGTAATGGCAGCGGCGGCGTACTTGTGTTGTCTTCTGACGCCTTTCAAGACTCCAGCGTCGCGCGCGTACGGGTCTTGGGTGCAAGTTATGGCGTTCGTCAGGTCTCGGGTGAAGCGGCCACGACCATAGGGAAACACCGACTCCACGGTTTCGCATCAACAGTAAACAGTACTGGTTATCGCGACCACAGTCGTGGTGGATTCAATCGTGCAGGCGTCAACGCGAGTCTCGACCTTGGAACGCGAACGCGGCTGCGCGTGTCGGCGGCGGGCGCCCTTCAAGATGTAGAATCCCCAGGCAGCCTCACTCGGGCAGAATATGATGTCGACCCTCGACAGGCGGACATTCGCAATCTCGGAGCCAACGCCGGAAAGGAAAGTCTGCAGCTACAAGTCGGTGCCGTGCTCGATCATCAGACGCCAATAGGCGAGCTAACCGTGACCTCGTTCGGGTTGACGCGAAGACTGGAAAACCCACTTTCGTTCGCCTATATCGAACTTGACCGGCTCGCGGGAGGAGGACGCGTGCAGTTGCAAAGCAACAGAGGCCGAGTCGGTTGGGGGGTCGGGTTCGACGTGGGACTGCAGTCGGACAATCGTCGCAACGTCAACAACAACAGTGGTGCGCCTGGGACGGACGTTTCTCTTGATCAGCGGGAGGACGTACGGAATGCATCGAGTTTCGGTTACGCGAATATCCAACTGACGCGCAGATTTTCAGCGGCAGGTGGTGTGCGCGCTGACAATGTCCGTTTTGTACTCGATGACAACTTGCTGGCCAACGGAGACGAATCGGGTCGTCGAACGTTTTCGGCGGTAAGTCCGTCTCTAGGCATCTCGTACGAGGTTACCTCCGATCGAGCATCGGCCCTTGTCTACACAAACTTGTCAACCGCGTTTGAAACGCCGACGACCACCGAGCTGGTCAATCAGCCGGGCGGAAACGCTGGGCTGAATGCTGGAATATCCGCCCAAAAAACACGCGGCTTTGAGGCCGGTGTTCGTGGTTCAATCGGATATTTCGAATTCGATGTCGCGGTCTTCCAACTGAACGTGTCGGATCGCCTGTCACCGTTTCAGAATGAATCAGGCCGCACATACTATCTTAACGCAGGCGAAAACACCCATCGCGGTTTCGAAATTTCGACAAGCGTGTGGATCAAAGCCCTCGCCGCAACGCTACGGACGAACTATACTGCGAACCTTTTCGAGTTCGGCGACTCTGATCTCCGCGGCAGTCGAATACCCGGGATCCCCGACCACCACGCGTATATAAACCTGAGATTGAATCCGCTCGGGACATGGATCGACGTCAGCGCAGAGATCGCATCCGACTCCTTTGCCGACAATGAGAACGGCGAACGAAACGACCAGTACTTTGTGACATCCCTACTGATTGGTCACCCGTCCTTGAGCCTCGGTGGCGCCACGATTCAGCCTTTCGCGGGAGTCAGAAATCTGTTTAATGCACGATACTCAGCCTCCCTCGTTGTTAACGCCTTCGGTGGACGCTACTACGAACCGTCGCCGGGCCGAAGTTATCAATTCGGGATTGGCGTTCTACTCTGACGCCAGCGACCTGTAACGCTCAGCCGTTCAAGCTTCCCCGATCTATCGCCCTGTCAAAAATTCAAGACGTCTTTGCTTCAATTGAGCGGATTATCACTGTCCGGGAAGAGGCCAATCGAACCTGAGTCGTCACGACTCCCCTAAACGATCTTCGAGACGATTTCTTCGCTGGTTCGCCACAACTTGTCTGCGAGTTCGTCATCCAGTCCAAGCGGCGTCGGCGTCGTTGGCTGACAGTCGGAATAGTAGCGACCAGCCGCATTGGCGGCTTCTGGTCGAGCAGCGAGGAGGCACTGCGTCGCGGCCCCCTGCGGAATGGTCTTGATGTCCTCCGGATTCATCTGATCGAAGAAAGCCTGGGTGTCCGTAGGATTGTTGCGGCCCAGGTTGGTCTTAATAACGCCCGGGTGAAGCGAACTGGCCACCTTGGCAGTCCCCTCAAACCGTTTCTGGAGGCTCCGAGCAAACAGGATGTTCGCAAGCTTCGATTGCCCGTAGCGTTCCCACGGATCGTAGCTGGCTTCACCACTCAAGTCATCGAACGAGATGCCAGTCTCCGGCGCCATCCGATGAGCGAGGCTACTCACAACAACTACCCGCCCGGCGGGGGCAAGTGCATCCAAGAGTCCAGTCGCGAAAATGAAGTGGCCAAGATGGTTGGTAAGAAACTGAAGCTCGATGCCGTATTTGTGCTGCCGTTCGGGGAGCGCCATAATGCCGGCGTTACAGACGATGACATCGATGGTGCGATCGAGCGCAAGGATGTTGTCGACAGCCGAACGAACGGACGAAGGCTCACTCAGGTCGCACGCAACGCCGACCCCTTCGATGCCAAGTGAGGTAAAGGCGTCGATTGCCTTCTGTTCTGATCGTGCTGCGCCGATGATGAACGCACCGCGCTTGGCCATCACGCGAGCTGTTTCGAGACCTAATCCCGAGTTCACACCCGTAATGACTACATTCTTACCGAAAAGCGAGATGCCCTCGGTTACTTCTTCGGCTGTGGAGGAAAACGAAAAATCAGACACTTGGTTATTCATTATATGTGACAGGAGTGTGCTTTAATATAGCGGACTTCAGGCGCGAGTATCACTAGATTAGTACTGTTTCAGAGAACACACGAGAAGGCACATTACAATGGCAAACATCAAGCGGATTAACCATGTCACGCTGGTCGTACAAAATCTCGAAGAAGCCTGCCAGTTCTACGAAAAGGAATTTGGCCTTGAGGTTTTGCCGGCGTTCAAGTTGGACTTTCCTGCCCAATTCTATCGTATCAATGATGAGCAGCAGTTGCACTTGACGGAATGGGAAGACAAGCCGTCGTTCCGCGGGCATGTTTGTTTCCAGGTTGAAGACTTCAATGCGGTGTTTTTCAGTATGCGCGAACAAAATCGGATTGATGTTTCGCCGTGGGGTAAGGTCCGAAAACTTCCGGACGGTGCCATGCAGATGTTCATTCGTGACCCATCGGACAATCTGGTGGAAATCTCCAGTGCTCCGGGTGACGCAATTGACGCTAGAGTCTTCGAAGACAAAGACGTTGTGCAGGGCGAAGGCATTTATGTCTCTAACCGGAACGACAGCCGCGGGGTGCAGAGTGAAACGGCCACACTTTATCATAAAGCAGATCGTCCCGATTCTTCGGCACCCTGAATGACCATTCTCCAGCTAGAACCGGCGCATGACGACGCCCTTCAACAACTTGAATCGTTTGCAACAGTTGTTTGGCCGGATGATCTTGACGCGGCCGAAAAGTATGCTCGAAGCGCGGCCGTGCATGCCATTATAACGCGTGGCACGGTGGAGGTGCGTAAGGCCTTGATCGACTTGTGTCCAGACTTGAAAGTGATCGCGCGCGTTGGCATCGGCCTCGACAACATCGACGTTGATTATGCTGCGGATAGGGGTGTGATGGTCACGAATGCGCCGGGTGGATCTACTCTCGCGGCGGCCGAGCATACGATTCTGCTGATGTCTGCGCTTTGTCGTGGCCTGTTGCCGATTGCCAACGCGGTCAAGGCGGGCGATTGGGCGGCGCGCAACAACTACCATGGTGATGATCTGGCGGATAAATCGTTAGGCATCGTGGGGATGGGAGCTATCGGCCAACGAGTTTCAAAATTGGCGGATGCATTCGACATGAAGGTTTCTTTCTGGAACCGAAGCGCAAAAGACTTGCCGTATCCGCAGATACCGCTCGATAAATTATTGTCCGAGTCGGATGTTGTTGCCCTTACGATTGCGCTCACACCCGCGACAAGAGGTCTTATCGGGAGCAAGGAGATTGCAACGATGAAACCCGGCGTGCTTCTGGTTAACACGGCACGGGGAGCGGTTGTGGATCAGGAAGCGCTGGTGGTTGCCCTTCGCAGCGGCCAGGTGGGTGGGTATGCGGCCGATGTACTTGTCGAGGAGCCGCCGCGACCAGACGAACCGCTCCTACAATTTGACAATGTTGTGCTGACCTCGCACGTTGCGACACTTACGGAGTCTACGTATCGGCGTACGAGTTTACGGGTCATTGGCAATGTGATCGCGCTGCTGAAGGGTGAGGCGATAGCAGCAGGTGACATTGCAAACCGCTGATAGGGCGGGGTTACGTCTCATCGATTTAACGTTCTTGTAGGCATATCCCTGTGCAGGTTTCTTGAGCAGATTTGTATTGCAGGTATGTGCTACAGATTTGCCTCGAGATTAGCCTGCGGTTTGTCGGGCACGGATGCCTTTGGTGACGCTGTGCCGTTTCTGCTAGCTTTCAGCTGGGGTTAGAGGGATTGCACACCCCGGGGCAATTTGCGCATTCTGGCATCAATCCTGACGCCAACAGCATCTGCTCCGCCCGCAATCGATCCCCACGCTCCCCATCCCGTGACACCCCGAGCCACGCGATTGCGATAACCTGGATAGAACAACGCCAGATCGCCCCCCAGAACATTTCCGTGACGGGGCACCTGTCGCTATCCAACCAGAAATCGCAAAACCAATGAATCGCCCAACTGGTGTCCAAGCCTCCACACGCGCTCGCGTCCTTACGTCACTTGCCGTAGCCGCTCTGATCTTCACTACGGTGCACGATACAGCAGCGCAATCCACGATAATTCCCGCAACGAACGACGTTTCGCTGGAGCAACTACCCATTCTCTATCACCACGGCTTTAACGACGACGGACGTGCCTGGGCCCTTGGCGACGACGGCAATGGTGCCGAATCAGCTGCACAGTATTGGGAAACCCTCGAAATCCGCGACGCATCCGGAACGCTGATCCAGACCGGAA
>CBDTVC010000041.1:0-10372 GCA_965363925.1 uncultured bacterium
TGAAAGCCGGTGATACTACCGAGACAAGGCGCCTGACGATTATACGGTAGGCGGCATCCGTTTGAAGCGAACCGGACTACACACCGAACTGATTTAAGTGATGGTCCAGGTGTTTGTAGAACATGTTGCTCCACTCTTTTGGCATTAGCTGACCAAACGAAAGAGATTCACGCTTGTCGAAGAAGCGCGTACCCTTTTCGCACGTTTTGTTCAAATTGTCAACGAGTCGCTTTTTTTCGTCAGCGAACACGCGTTGATCTGAAATAATGAACTCCGGTGCAGTGCGACTGTTCTTTTTGTAGGGTTTTTCGCCCACCACAATTTGCTTGACGAACTTGGTGAGGACCCACTTCTTGAGGCCTGTCGCTTTCGGATACTTGTCGGTATATGCCATGTCGTAGGTGACATTGCAATGCGCCAACATTTTGTCGACGGACATGGTGCCCCACTGCGGTTGGGTGTCGGGCTGCAGTTTGTTTATGCGGCCAATCATTTCCTGCGTGACGGCTGAGTCAAAGATATTTTTCATGGCGTCGGGGGATTGTTTTCTCGAATTTACGGGGCGAAGAGGAAATTCGAAAGTTGTGAAGTTCCGGGTGTGGCCTTGTGGCGAGAAGCGCGCCAAAAGGCGGCCCATACCGGCTCCCCGCAGGTGCACTTGGCCTCGGTGTCCATAAGCTGCGTGGTCTGCGCTGCTGGCGGAGAGCTGCCACTTTCTGCCCCGGGGAAAGCGATCCCGCTTACCCCTGCTGCTAAGCTACACAAGACAGTTCGTTGTCAACAAACACAACGTTGCCAACAATTCCGTGAGCAGTATTGCATGGAAATCGCGTTGCAGATAATTCTGCAAAGCGAATCTAACCGCCGCCACCTAACCAATATGGCCTATTGGCCGATAATCAACCTACGCCGATAGGACACGATATCAGGTAATTGTGCGTCCAAGCAGGATCTTTGTTTGGATATCAATGCGGCTCTCGCGTATTTCTTTGTTCGCGATGGCAGACATGCTCCTCACGCGTCGTCAGGACACGCACCATCCTTTCGACGCCGCAAAACACGCACATGCGGATTGCTACAATCACATTATTGCTCCTCCTCACTGGCTGCTGGGACGATGCCAAGCACTTGAATCCGCTTGACCCCCTTGCGCCAGATTTTGTTGATGCCGGCGCAATCAACGGCATTGTCAGTGACCGGGCGTTTAATCCGCTCGACGGCGTATCTGTATCATTAGTGCCGGGCGGACGAACAACCATCACATCTGCTATCGGTGAGTTCGACTTTCAACTTTTGCCGCCAGGCCAATACTCCATCACGGTCTCGCGGCCTGATCTCGCCCTGACGATCGACACGGCTACCGTCGCTCTTGCGAAATCAACCGTCCGCAACTTCTCGCTTAACATCTTGCCGACTGTCGCTGCGCTCTACGTCCAGACAACTCACGTTAGTCGTTGGTGGCCGCAGGATGACCTGTATCGCCTGGATGTTACGGCGATGGTTTCTGACGGCGACGGGCTGGTAGATATCTCGGACGTAATGCTTTCTATCCCTTTCCTCAACCTCGAAGTCCCACTTCAGCCAACCACCGAGCCAGGATCGTTTGCGATCTCACTCGCAGAAACTGACCTGAACGGCGCCTCGCTTCACGAACTTTCGGGTCGCGATCTGCACGCATCCGTTTCGGATCAGTTTGGTTCAGCAACGCAAAGTGATCCGACGTTCATCAGCAGGATTATTGACTTCGTTCCCGAGACGATCAGTCCGTCTGGTTCCCAATCGGTGCCGGGTGGCAGCCCGTTGTTGAGTTGGCAGTCTGCGGACTTACCGTACGCGGGCACGTATCAAATCGATGTTTTTCGTGTTGATGACAATGTGGCTACAAATGTTTACTCGATGAGCGACATCCCGGCGTCGCAGCTCACGGTGCAAGTTTCGGAAACGTTTGAGATTGGCCAATACTATTGGACTGTTTCCGTCGTCGACGAATACGGAAACCGTAGCCGATCCAAAGAATCCGGGTTCATCGTTCCATAGACCTATTCAAACTTGTTCAATAAGCTTGTCCAATTTGTTCGTCCAAAAGACAGGCTCTCAGACTCCTTATGACGTGGTAGCAAAACCCATAGGATCCGTACACGCTATCTGGATTTATCCAGTAAAGTCGATGAAGGGTATGTCCGTTGATTCGGCCGACTTGCATTGGTATGGCCTTGATGGCGATCGGCGATTCGCGTTTATCCGCTCAGACAATGCCTCCGATTTTCCGTGGCTCACCGGCCGACAGATCCCAGAGATCGTAACCTGGCAACCCGAGTTTACAGATCCCTCCAACCGGCGAACGTCTTCCGTTAACGTAACCCTGCCAAGCGGAATCACCTTAGCTGTTGAGTCTGAAGATCTTTTGGAACACGTCGGTTCACTGCACAATGGTCCTGTTCATCGGATGCAGCTCAATCGCGGAATGTTTGATGCGGCGCCGATATCGATCGTTTCGCTCACCACAGTCGAGCACCTTTCAGCCGTCTATGGCTCACCGCTAGATTATCGGAGATTCCGGATCAACATTATCATCGACCCAATTCAGAAGACGCCCTATGTAGAAGATTCGTGGATTGGCGGTTCGCTGACATTTGGCGAGGGAGCAAATTCTGCGACAATCACTCCTGTTCGCCCAATAAAGCGGTGCGCGATGGTTAACATAGAGCCAGATACTGCGGAAACGGACGCATCCGTACTCAAGAACGTTGTCAAAAGTCGCGATAACTGTATTGGAGTCTACGCATCACCTCGGACCATAGGAAAAGTCTGTGTTGGCGACCAGCTGTTTATCAACCGCGGCGTCGAGTAGGTAAACGAAGTTTGCGGGTGTCTGTCGATGCGAATGTAAATCCGCGATGGAAACGACAACAGAAGATTCACTTTACGAACGAAGAAGGGCCGGGGTTGATTGCCAGTGCACGTTGCCAACCAGGATGCAGGACCCATGAAATGAACGTTGAAACCGTTATGAACGAGTGATGGAATCCGAAGACTATAGTCCATTCGAGGCACTGTCGGAAATTGCGTTGACTATCAACACAATTCTCGATCCCGATGAGGTGCTTGAGCGCGTACTTGAGGTGGCCGTCGGCACGCTCGAAGCGGAACGCGGATTTGTGCTCCTGCATCGCCCTGCAGACGATGAGCTGTTTGAAGTGCGTGCCCAATTCAATATCGCTGAAGATCATCTCGGCGAGATTATGCGGATTTCTACAAGCGTCGTTCGTGAGGTGCTGGACTCGGGTGATCCGATCCTCGTGTTCGAAACCGAAAACGACGGACGCTACGGTTCGTCCGAGAGCATCGTCATCGAGAAGATCCAGTCAATCGCGTGCGTACCCCTTCGTCGGAAACAGCAACAGATCGGCGCGATCTACCTCGATAGTGTTTCTCGTCGTGGACGCTTTACACCCAACCATCTTCCGTTTCTTTCTGCGGTCGCGAACCAGGCGGCTGTTGCGCTCGAAAATGCAGAGCTTTATCAGTCGTTGCGCGACGAGAACCGAAGGCTGCGATCCGAAGTTCAGCGGATGCACGGCTTCGAAGGAATTATCGGGCAAAGTGCTGCGATCCGCGAGGTCTTTGAAACCATGACGCGTGTCCTCGACACGAACGTAACGGTAATGCTCACCGGCGAGAGCGGAACTGGAAAGGAACTCGTCGCGCGGGCGATCCACTACAATGGCGAGCGAAAGGACAAGCCGTTCGTCGCGGTCTTCTGCGGGTCGCTTCCTGAAGAGCTGCTCGAAAGCGAACTCTTCGGACATAAAAAGGGTGCCTTCACCGGCGCCACATCCGACAAAAAAGGTCTCTTCGAAGCAGCAAACGGCGGTACCGTTTTTCTTGATGAAGTAAGTGAACTCAGTCCGCGGATGCAGACAAGCCTGCTCCGCGTCTTGCAAGAGGGAGAAATCAAACGAGTCGGAGACGAGACTATGCGACATGTTGACGTCCGGATTCTCTCAGCGACGAATCGGCCGTTGGAAGGATTGATCGAGGGTAATGAGTTTCGGGAAGATCTTTTCTATCGATTAAACACAATCGAAATTGTCTTGCCTCCGCTCCGTCAGCGTCGCTCAGATATTCCGTTGCTCGCTAATCACTTCCTTGACAAGTACGCCGTCGGCTCACGTTCCTACGTGAAAGGACTTTCCGCCGACGCCCTCAGCGCCTTGCGGATATATCCGTGGCCGGGTAACGTCCGCGAACTTGAGAACACTATTGAACGAGCAGTCGTTTTGTCAAAGGGTGAGAGCATTGAGGCTATCGATCTGCGATTGCGGAGCGACCTGCCGAATCTGCCTGAAGAAACCGGATTGCCTCTAAAGGAAATGGAACGTCGATACGTTCTGCAGACCATGGAGGCAAACGACGGAAATGTAACGGCTACTGCCGAAGTGCTCGGCGTTTCTCGACGCTGGCTCCACTACCGACTCAAAGAATGGGAATCCCGAGACGAATAGGTAGCGTCCGCCCGTTTGCCGAGCTGGCTCGCGGGACGACAACCAGCGTCCTGAAGGCGCACGACACGGAGTCTAATCAAGTGGTCGTGGTAAAGCTTCTGCGTCGCGAGTGGGCGCAGGACGAATCCATCAAGGCCCGGTTTATTGCCGAGGCTGCAGCTCTGGAATCCGTTAACAACGCGAACGTCGTGCAGATCCTGGATCACGGCGAATGTCCAGATGGCCTCTATATCGTTACCGAGTTTGTTGAAGGCCGGACGCTGGATGCGCTTGTCGGCGAGCGAACGATTCCCGCAATCATTGGTGTGTACATCGTCGCGGAGGCTCTTAAAGGACTTGCAGCGGTGCACAGTGCTGGAATCATTCATCGCGATGTGAAGTCGGCCAACATTGTTGTTGGGGACGGCGGCATGGTTAAGCTGATGGACTTCGGGTTCGCGGAGTCATCAGATGAGTTTGCAGAATCATACGGGACGGTTGCGGGGACGCTGGGCTACATCGCACCTGAGCTCCTCACCGGCCAGCAAGCCAGCGTTTCATCCGATATTTACGCCGCTGGAATAACGCTACTGGAGGTTGCGAGCGGAGCACGTGTGCGAGATTCTTTTACTGCGGATGACCCGGCCCGACACGCCGTTTCGTTGATTGGAGGTGGTGCCATCGATCATCTCGAGGCTGCGATCGCGGAACTGGTAAGGGCAATGTCGAACCCCGATCCGACTCTGCGTCCACCAGACGTGCGAACTGCGCTGGATGCCGTCACGGCCGTCATTGAGACCTACCGACCAACGGTAAACCGCGATGTCCTCACGCGTTGGCTTTCGGGTGAACGCCAAACCCTGCCGCGCAAGTTGATTGATTTAGCGGATGGGCCGGCTGATTCGTTTTCGCGCGACGATTCAACATCGGTAGGACATGCAAATTCGCACGCCGAACGTAACGAGGACGAGAAGAGGGACAGGGACAGGGACGGGCACGACAAATTAGTTGATTCAACTATCGATTCTGACGGCCTTCCAACAGTAAATCGCTGGAGTGAGTCTGAAGCGGCCGCACGTCAATCGCAGTCAATAGGGGACTCGTCTGCCTTGCCTCGGGTAGTGGTTGATGATCTTAATCGAGATGTTGGCAAAGGAGATGAAAGCAACTGGGATAAGCCAACATCGTCCGGACCGACACGACAGCGTCGGAAGCAACGTTCCGCCAGACGGCGCGCCGCTATTGTTGCGATGGTGCTCATGGGCGGACTCCTGATCTTTTCCGCCATCAGGCGGGCTGCTGACAAACTCTTCGAACCAGCTCGTGCAGTCTCCGCTGCTCTGGCCGGTGAACAATCGCAGTCAAACGTTACACCGATTCCGCCCGGCGACGACGAATCGCTTCAAAAAATGAGCAACGTAGATGAGGCCGATAAGCCAGATGGTGTCGACTCCTCTTTGGGGGCCGGCATCAATGCAACGTCATCGACTGAGCGAGACGTGACAACGGGAACGGAGCCAAGACAAAGTGATCGCGGCCTAGATGGCCAGGATGGCGACGCGGAGCCATTGTCGGAATCGGAACGCCTGACTGGAAACGACGCGTTGGCATCCGCAGGACTGCCCACGAGCGAAAAAGCGCTCGGTCAAGCCGACGGGCAAGTCAGCCCTGAATTAGTGACTCCAAGCGATCTCGACGGCTTAGGTGCTTTCAGTAGTGGCGACTCGCTACAGGCAGATTCTGGCAGTGCCGTTGTGATCACCGCATCGCCTTGGGCACACGTTTCGATTAACGGAACCCGAATTGGTACGACGCCAATCGATAGTTTGATCTTTCTTCGACCTGGCCAGCACGAATTTCTATTCTCAACGCCGGGATTTCCCGACATTATTCGACGCGTCGATGTGACCAATCAACCAACAACACGGGTTGGTGTCTCGATGTGGTCAACCGTTGCAAGACTTACCCTTGAGGTGAGTCCGTGGGCTGAAGTTTTGATTGACGGCACGGTTCGTGATACGATCCCGATGACGGCGCCACTCATTATTCCCGCTGGCGCCATCAATTTGACGTTGCGACACCCGGAACTGGGATCTTACAGCGAAGAACTAAAGCTCGAAGCTGATTCGATTTATACGTTGCGATACAATTTGTTTGAACTGATCGATCGATGAAAGACCTTTTCGGATTCCAATACCGCGGACCCGCGTGGCTGGTCGTGAACGTCCTGTTTGCCGCGTTGATGTTCGCATCGACGGCGTCGACCACATCCGCACAATCGCCGGTGGGTCGAACACCTGGCAGCACTGGAGAAGCTGCGGATGCTGCTGCGGTCCTTGATTCTGCCCAGGCTGCGATCGAAAACCTGGATTATTCGAAAGTGCGAACACTGCTGGCCAACTTCATTGACCAGCCGGCTGGTGCCACTGCGAACGAGCTTGCGCGGGCTCACCTGATGCTCGGCATCGTCGATTTTTCGGAAAACAAGTCGGAGGCAGCACGATCAAATTTTTCGGCTGCAATGCAGTTGGATCCATCCGCGAGGCCGGACCCGCTTACGGTGAGTCCGAAGATTGTCGACTTCTTCGAATCAGTACGATCGAGTGTTGCCAGGAGGCCGGATCAGGTTCCGATTCGCTATGTAACGGTTGCGGATCCGAGGCCAGCCGCGGCGCTCCGGTCCATGGTGCTGCCTGGGTGGGGTCAGTACTACAAGGGGCAAAAAGCAAAAGCCATCGTAGCTGGAGGCGCATGGGCGGGGGCAGTCACAGGAACGCTGATTGCACATCGCGCACGCAATCGGGCAAGACAACTGTACATCGATGAGCAGAACCCGGTGCTTGTGGCGGATCGCTACACGGTTTTCAACAACCGACAGAAGCTGCGCAACACATTGGCCGTATCGGCGGTGGCGGTCTGGCTCATCTCTTATATCGACGCCATCGCAACACCGGGTCGAACTGTAATCGCGCCCTACTCGGTCGTCGCGCTCCCATCGAGCGACGGCTTGGCGATCGCTGCGGTTTGGCGGCTGTAGGAATTCGAGCTTGCAAGGCCAGAGTGATTTCCCGCGTTGGCGTCAACGGTATCCAAAGTCGCACTTTTCGCGGTCACCCTCGTTCATACCGCGCTGTCTTCCTGACACCCAAACACACGGCCACGGCCACGCTCAATCGGGACTCCCGGCTACGTCTCCAGACTTCTTGGCTGCTTCCAAGAATCGCGCAAATCTTGCGCTCCGCATGGCTCATGCGCGCAAAATCGCGTTGGATATGCACGTTCCAGAACTCTGCGTGTACGCAAAACGTCTAAACGTGACCATCCGCAGTCAATAATTCTCACAATGATAACTGGCACTGCTGTTGCATAGAGGATCGTTTCCCAGTGACCAAATCGTTTTTCCAAATGAATCTCCACAGCTACTATCAAACCGAACGAAAAGGGTCGGTGCACGTCCGCCGTGATCGAACGCGAAGTCTATCGATGCTTCTCACGGCCTTCGTGTTATTCTTCTCGGCCTCAGTGACCTCAGTGGCCTCCGCGCAGGATTTCGGAATTACACTTTCGCGATCCGCAGATTTTTCGACGACTGATCGACAGTTCGACGTCGGCGAGTCCGTCTTCGTAAGAGTTACCGCTCCTGAAATCGATGCCACAGACCTCGAGGTGAATGAACTTAGAGTCTCCGGTTCGACGGATCACAATAGTGATGCGACGTTTACGTGGCGGACGTCCCTGAAAAACAACCTGGACGGGACCTATACGGCTGAACTCGACTCACTTGGCCGAGGTATCTGGTATCTACGTGCCGCCATCGCGGATTCCAAGGGTGCGGCGTTTGAAGGCGACGCGACGTTTGTTGTTGGCGACGTCCACAATCCGCAGGACATCCGGGCTGAAGGACGCATCTCAGAGCTTGGCGACGGCTTCCTGGTAATCCTTAACAGGCGGATCTTCGTTAACACCGACACGGACATCTTTCTCGCGAACGGAGAGTCAGGCACCTTCAGGGACTTACAGGTCGGCGATCGAGTTGTTGTTGTCTTTTCCGTTTCGTTTACCGGTGAGCTGATTGCAAAACGAATCAATGTAAAACCTGATACCGATGAAGTTTCGCTTCGTGGTCGGATACAGGAAATCGGCGACAGCAAGTTGGTGGTCCTAAGCCGCGTCGTCGAGGCGGATTCGGCCACGACGATTTTTGATGAGTTTGGCCAGCGCATCCGATTTGGGCAGCTTGCGGTTGGTGACCTTGTCGGAATCAAAGGTACTGTTGCGGCTAGCGGCACTATCCTCGCAATGGTCATACAGCGTGAAGACAGTCACGTGGATGAGATCGAGCTTGTAGGAGTTATTCAGCAGATTCGAGAAGGGTCGTTGTTTGTATTGGGTAAACACATTGGCGTTGATTCCGATACAGAAATCTTCTCCAAGAGTGGCGAACAGATTCGCCTCAGCGACCTCCGCGTCGGCATGATAGTCGCCATCTTGGCGTTTGTTGACGAAACTGATCAGTACGAACTGCAGGCTAAGCGAATCAAGGTTGTCGAAGATGGCAGGATTGTCGTCGAGGGTGAGATTGAGGAGCTGGGTGAGCGTGAGCTGGTGGTTGAGAGCATTCCGTTTCGAGTTGTTGCTGATACCAAAATTGTCACGGCCGCCGGGCTTGAGTTGAACTTTGGCGACCTCGAGGTCGGGTGGCGAGTGATGGTTTACGCAACCGCTATCAATACCTCAGATATGCTCGTCGCATTGCGGATCGTTGTTCTTCGACCGTCGATCGATGTGAAGACGATCACCGGGTTTATTGATCGGATCGGAGGCGACCTGGTAGTTGTCAACGACCACGCAATCACGGTTGTGGACCGAACAGAGATCTTTGACAAAGACGGTTCAGAAATCAGATTCAGTGACCTCGAAGTGGGTATGCGTGTGCGCGTCCGCGCGGTTTCGCTCAACAGGGACTTGGCACATCTGCGCTTCCTGATTGCTGAACGAATTCAGGTTCTTGAGCAGCGTGAGCGACGAGTTGTCGGGCGGATACGAGATGTCTCCGAAACCTTTATCGTGATTGCATCAGTGAATGCTGCGATCACATCGGATACGAAGATCGTCGATAGAAACGGCGATCCGATCGGCGCGGACGAATTGACGGTTGGTGCACTTGCAGCAATGCATGTTGTGCAGACGGCCAATGGCATCGTCGCAACGGCGATCCGACTATTGCCGCGACTTGAGGATGAAATCGGTGTTGCCGGTATCCTTGAAGCGGTAGAGGATTCAGCAGTTGTGGTGCTCGGGCAGACATTCCAGATTCTTCCGAATACCGTTGCCCGTAACTCAAATGGTGAGCGGATTGCTTACACGGATCTCGAGGTTGGTCTTCCGGTGGCGCTTCGTGGAGAACTGCTTGCAGGGGGTACGTTGGTTGCGTTACACATCCAGCAGTACAAAGCGGAAGTTCGAGGTATCAAGGCGCTTGGTCCGATTGAGTCTGTTGGCGCATCGACGATTGAGGTCATTGGTATTCACTTCTTCGTTGATGGCGACACGAAGATTTATGACCTGAATCGAAACGAGGTTGCGCTGAGCGACATGGAAGTTGGGCAGACTGTTTTGATTGGCGCCGAAGGGCAGTCAAACGGCACGCGGCTGGCCAAAACGGTCCAGGTTCAGGATGTTGTGATTTCATCTGGAGATCTGAGTCTGTCGTCGGATGGATCAGTCAACGTTCTTGGAGTCCGTTATGAACTCGCTCCGGACGCCATGATTATCACTGACAATAGTGTGACAGTTGAAGGTGGCGGGCTGGTCGACGGCATGTTTGTTGAAATTCGCGGTAGCCAGGTCGACGAGGGAGTGTTTACCATCACGAAGGTGAAGGTTCT
>CBDTVC010000042.1:0-10276 GCA_965363925.1 uncultured bacterium
AACATGCCGGCAGCAGTTGGAAAGGCCATCGATTGGTTACCTCGTGATACTAAACCATTTGGTTTAGTATAGGACGAAAATATGTTGGTGTCAATACCGATGGATAGAATTTGGCATTCGCCGTCCTGCGCTTCATCCCAATTCCAGATCACCAAATTGTAAAGAATCAACACAGGAAGCGCTTCCTAGAAACGAAAGCAAGGCGATCATCGTAAAAGGTTCATTCACGTTCGAGGCCACCTAAGTCTCAGCGTGCTCCTCGTCAACTCACCCGTTTGTCGGCGAGAGGAACCCACCAATGTTTGACAGTTGACCTAAACAAATAGCGATGATTACAAAGAAATTAAGCCCAAAAGGACGATCAGTCCGTGTAAAGTTTGTGTTGCCCGCCGCCGCGGACCGAGCGTCCATCGTAGGAAATTTCAACGACTGGGATGATTCCAAACACAAAATGAAATTCAACCAGAAGGACGGAGTCTTTGAAAAAGAGATTTCCTTCAAGCCCGGTGAACGTCTTGAATTCCGTTACCTGGTTGACGGCGAATGGAAGAATGACGACGCTGCGGATGCGTACGAGCCAAGCGGATTCTTCTCGCAGAACTGCATCGTGGAACTGTAGGTGAGAATCGGATAAGGGAGATGGGAAAATCCTGAAAGTTGTCGATCGAAGCGTCCTTGGTCACCAAGTCGCTACGTGCCCATCTCCCTTGCCCACCCCCAAAAGCCCTTAAGCTCCCTCAGCACTGGCCAACCGCACTACCGTCGCCCCATTGCGTCGCACGCCAGCCCTGCCAGCCGCCGCCGCAACAAACGACTTAAACAAGGGATGCGGATTCCCGACAGTACTCCGGTACTCCGGATGGAACTGCACTCCGATGAACCACGGATGATCCGGCAGCTCAACAATCTCGACGAGATCTCGCGCGAGGTTTAATCCGGTAAAACTCATCCCGTGCTCCTTCAGCTTGTACCGAAGAACGTTGTTGACTTCATAGCGATGCCGGTGCCGTTCCTTGACCTCGTCCACATCGTAAATCCTGCGGGCGAGCGAGCCCTCCTGAAGTGCACAGTCGTATGAACCAAGACGCATGGTTCCGCCCTTATCCGCAATCCGCTTTTGCTCTTCCATCAGGTCGATGACAGGATGTTCTGTATCCTCATCAAACTCTGTTGAGTGTGCGCCATCCCATTTGCAAACGTTGCGGGCAAACTCAACAACAGCGCACTGCATCCCGAGACAAATTCCAAAAAACGGCACATCGTTCTCACGCGCGTAACGCACCGCCTCAAGCTTCCCATCGATGCCTCGTTCACCGAAACCCGGTGCAACTAGAATACCGTCAACATCCCCCAACTCATCGGCCACATTTTCCTGCGTGACGTTGTCAGACAATACCAACTTCAGATCAACGTCAACCCCGTTCTCGGCACCTGAAAGGATAAAACTTTCGCTGATCGATTTGTACGCATCCTGATGAGTAACATACTTGCCGACCAAAGCAATCCGAACACTCGGCTTCTTCTCTTTCAGACGGATCAAGAAACTATTCCAGGCGTCAAGATCAGGCTCGGCCTGGGCATGATCAGGTGCTGATCCACCGTCCATGTCCAATTTCTCGATCACCAGGTCATCTGCGCCCTCTTCTTTTAGGAGCAGCGGAACCTCATAAATAGACTCCGCATCCATCGCAGCAATTACCGCGTTTGGCTCAACGTTGCAGAACTGCGCAATCTTCTGACGCACTTCTCGGCTCAGCGGATGCTCAGAACGACAAACAAGCAAGTCAGGCTGAAGGCCATACGACAGCAGTGTCTTTACAGAGTGCTGCGTCGGTTTGGTCTTCAACTCTCCCGCCGCCGCGAGGTACGGAACCAAGGTGAGGTGTGCAGTCAGCGTGTTACCCTTGCCAAGCTCGTAGCGCAATTGTCGGATGGCCTCGAGGTATGGTTGACTTTCGATATCGCCAACGGTCCCGCCGATCTCAGTTAGCACGACGTCGTATTCCCCCGTCCGGCCTAACTTGACCATCCAGTGTTTGATCTCGTCGATAATATGCGGGACAACCTGCACCGTTTTGCCGAGGTACGCTCCCGCACGTTCTTTCGTAATGACTTCGAGATACACACGACCCGTCGTGACATTGTTTGCCTGCGACGTCGGGCTGCCGAGATAGCGCTCGTAGTGACCCAGGTCGAGATCCGTTTCTGCACCATCACTCGTGACATACACCTCGCCGTGTTCGTACGGGTTCATTGTACCCGGATCAACATTGATGTACGGATCAAACTTCTGAATCGTAACTCGTAGACCGCGTGCCTGAAGAAGACGTCCCAGCGAGGCGCAAAAAATGCCTTTTCCCAGTGAGGAGGTTACACCGCCAGTGACAAAGATATATTTCGTATGCACGACTACACGCCTGGTTTAGGTAGCGCCGCCAGATTGGCGCTGATGCTCGGATGGGTGTCGGGGCACACAGGAGTGCCTGACGAAGATACAAATCGACGCGCA
The DNA here is from genome assembly GCA_965363925.1 of uncultured bacterium. GTDB lineage: Bacteria > Bacteroidota > Rhodothermia > Rhodothermales > JABDKH01 > JAGQWL01. The sequence continues at coordinate 2,510 of CBDTVC010000042.1, forward strand.
AACTGACCCGTCCTTCCGTAACAATTTGACGAGTCCATGATCACATTTCGATGAATACAGGGGTGTCCGCGGATTATCGAAGGCGTACGGTGGCACGCGAACTACCTGGCAGACAGTGGTTAAACCAACCGCAATGTAAATCGCTCCGCAGAAATCGTTTCAGATTGACCATCCGCCGACAAACCTTCCCGTTGCATCCTGATAATGCCGAACTGATTGGCGGCAACAGAAAGGCACACCTCGGGATCAGCTGAAACGACCTTCCATGCCCTTCGCATTCCCTGCGACCACGCAATATCGTCGAATATAACCAGCGCGCTGGGCGTCAGGTATTTCTTGAGCGTGTTGAAATATTCCACGGTGGCATCACCGTCATGGTGACCGTCAACAAAGGCGAGATCGAAGGGTCCGTTCGCATCGGCCGCTGAATCGAGGGTATCTGCAAACCGGCCGTCTATAACCTTCGAATACTGCGACAACGCCAAACCAGCGATATTAGACTGCACGATGCCCGACAAGGTCGGGTCGCCCTCCAATGTGACGACCAAGCCGGCGGCTGGATCATCGGTTGAATCTTCGAATATGGACGGGCGAGCATCGTGCTTTCCAGTCATTCCCGAATTGGTCGTCCTTGACTCTGCATCAAGATCACGATGATTCAGACCGATTGCAGCACATAGGTAACCTGTGGAAATGCCGACAAGTCCGCCCATTTCAAGACATCGAACTGGTTTGAGCTCCCGTATCAGGAAGAACAAGACTGCCCCCCAGAACGGATCGACGCTACTTTCGCGCGAAAGCTCGCCGATTAACCGGGTCACGTCGCGACCTTCAGGACAGTTCGAGCCTGAGAACTCACCTTGCTGCCCAGCGCCAAAATCCTTCATGACAAAGGAGTCCGCCGCGCGATCCGTCCGTCGATCCATCTGTTGTCGAATTCGTTCGACATTCGAAACAAGAACCAACTCATCGGGAACGAAATCAGCGGATAATGCCTTCTGAAAAGCGGCCCCCACGAGCTTTCCATTTATGCTGGAGTCCAACCGCGCTAATTCGCGGCTGGCTCCGTACTTTAGGACAGATCGGATGACGCGTCGGAGGATCGGCAAATACTGCGTCAGCATTCCGCGATCACGTTTGTCAGGGTAGAACGCCTGCGGGTCGGATCAATTAACAAGGATGGTCTTTCATTTGGTCTTGCCATTCGGTTTTCAGATACGGATACTGGGCGACTCGGCAACTATGCTCTCTCGTAATATAGCGTCGCTCGACGCATTCAGGTTGACCACGACACTCTTATCCCTCAAGAAGGCTTCCCACGCAGGAACGCAGTCATGGGTTGCTATGTTTTGTGTGGCCGCCCTAACGGTTTTGTCACTCGTCCCTTCCGCACTTGGGCAGCCGTTCTCGTACACGACCATCGAAACGGATGTGCCACCGGTCAGCTATTCCAGTCTTTCACTTGGTGATTTTGACGAAGATGGCGACCTCGATGTTGTTCTATCCGGGAATACGAATATTGAATTTCCGTATCTCCCGAAGGTCCTAGTCAGTCGTGGAGTAAGCGAATCCGTTTTGTTTGGGGAATGGACGCGCACGTTCGAGACCGTGACCCTTGACGCTGACCTCTGGATGGGCACTGCCGCATTATTGGACTTTAACCGGGACAATAAGCTAGACCTTTTCGTTTCCGGTTCGTCATCCTTAAATCTGCCGTTCGAACCCGGCGCTGCCCTCTACCTTGGTGATGGGGCGGGCGGCTTTTCGGCCACCACGATAGCGATTGAAAGTCTTTACGGCGGATCCGCAGCGTGGGGGGATTATGACAACGATGGCGATGATGACCTGCTTCTGACTGGTACAGACGCCTCGAACCTCTACCGCACGTTGCTTTACAGGAATAATGAAGGATCGCTGGAGGAAGTGCCGACCTCTCTGCCCGGGGTTTCTTACGGTGATGCCCAGTGGGGCGACATCGACAATGACGGTGACAAAGACCTGCTTCTTGTCGGGTCAACCACTTCCGGTGACTTCGTGTCCGACATCTACCAAAATGACAACGGCACCTTTAACGCCATGAACATTGGCTTACTGAATCCAGTTTTTGCATCAGTGGACTTGGGAGATTTTGATTCTGATGGCGACCTCGATATTGCGATTGGTGGCGGACTAGTCTCGGAAAATCTATTTGACGGTATTGTCCGAATCGCCCGCAACGACGGCGGCACTTTTGTGGACGTAGCGGAATTTGAAGGCGGGTTTTATGGCGAAGTCCGATGGGGCGATCACGACACTGACGGCGACCTCGATTTGATGACGATCGGTACGTTGGGCGGTGTGGGCCGCGGTGTTACCCGCATCTACCAGAACAGAGGAGCCGACGGTTTTGAGCATCAGATTAATCTTCCGGGTCTCGCTTACGCATCGGCGAAATTCGGCGACTACGATTCAGATGGCGACCTCGATGTCTTTATGTCTGGACAAGATCGCGAGCAGCACCCGGTGACAAAGCTGTACCGCAACGATCAGCTAATCGTCAATACGCGCCCATCCGCACCAAGTGTGCTGGCAAGTACCCCTGTGGACGGAGCCGTCTTTTTGACGTGGCAGCCGGGCGTAGACGAATTAACCGAGGGCACGGGACTCAGCTACAGCGTTCGCGTTGGCACTGGCCCCGGTTTGTCAGACATTAAAACCCCGGGGGCAGATCCGATCACAGGTAATCGCCGAGTCCCGATGCGTGGGAATGCCGACGTTTCCACAACGACCAAATTGACGCTCCCCCCAGGCACGTACTACTGGAGTGTTCAATCGGTCGACAATGCCTTTCTTGGGTCGGAATTCGCTGCTGAACAGAGCTTTACGGTTGTGAGTCAGGCGGTTTCCACCGGACTCGAAGAAGACGATGTGTTCCGATCCACGCTTCTGGATCCGTTCCCAAACCCTGTCCATGACGGCCTCTCCATTCCGTACGAGCTCAGCACTGGTGACACAGGAATACTGGAAATCTACTCGTCGCTTGGCCAAAGGATCAACAGATTCAACGCGTCAATTGCCGAGGGAACGCAACTGGTAAGTTGGAACGGAGAAGACATGAGCGGCAACTTGGTCGCATCAGGTATCTATTTTGTTCGTCTTCAAACTCAAACGGTCTCTGTGACGAGAACGGTTGTCGTTGTTCGATAATATGAGAAGATTTTCGTTTCTGCTGTCTGCACCTTTCGCGTTGATTGTTCTTGCGTCAGTGGTATTTGCTCCGATTCAACCAGCCTCTGCGCAAGACCCAACGGTCTGCGCAGCGTACGGTTTTCCGTACTTTTGCGATATGATAATCACGCCGACTCCTTTTCAGTCAGGGAGTGTAAACTGGGCAGATCTTAACGCAGATGGGAGCCAGGACCTTGTCATCAGCGGCAATGTTTTCAAGACGGTTGCCCAGGAACCGGATCTGCAATTCTGGTTCAACCTGGGCGAATTTATCGTTATAACGCCCGCGCCAGATGAGACGAAACCGCCCGGAATCGGCTACGAAACTCGTTACCGCGAATCGACCGCTAGTGCTAGTTTCGGCGTCATCAATGAGGTCTTCGACGGAGCCACCCTTACAACCGATCTCACCGGTGATGGTAAGATCGATGTTGTCGCAACGGGAGTTGATCGATCCGGCAATGTGAAAACGCTCGTGTTCGAAAACACGTTTGGGCAGTCGGTCGAGTTTACCAAAATGGCCGAGACGATCGGAATTGTAACGGGTGCGATTACATCGGGTGATTTTGACAACGATGGTGATACGGATGTCGTAATCGCTGGCAAGAACAGTGACGATGTGGCGGTACTCATCCAGCTCAAAAACGAGCCGGATACGGACGAGAAGATGATCCCGCAGCCGATAGGGCAATCCGGGTTTGCAATCGGTTCGCTCGATGTCGGAGATTTTGACAGTGACAAAGATTCAGACTTACTGGTTACCGGCGTAACGCCGTCGGGTGACAGCGTTACGCGGATCTATCGGAACGACAACGGCACACTGACAGATTCAGGCATCGACTTGCCCGGCTTCCTTTTTGCGCGGGCGCGCTTTGTGGACCTTGATCAGGATGGCGATCTGGATATTGCACTGACAGGCGCTCAACTTAGTCCGTTTGTGCTTGAAGGGAGAGGAATTGTACTTAGCAACTCTGTTGGTACCTTCGCGCAGACAGCAACGTTTGAGGGTCGCTACTTTGGCGGGCTGGCCACCGGTGACGTTGATGGCGATGGCGTCACGGACTTGCTGGTCTCGGGCGGGACGCGACTTGGCTTCCAGAATTTCGCTGCGCTTTTAAGCAACAGTGGTAACGGATCCAGCTTCCCGGTTCATTCTACGTTTGGAGGAGGGTTGTTCGGCCAGGTCGTTGCAGGTGATTACGACGGTGACGCGGACCTCGACATTCTCATGTTTGGAAAACTGGATGGCGGAGCCAACCGATTTCTACCCTATCGAAACGAAGGCTCCACCCCGAATACAGCTCCATCGCCGCCGGACAACCTTATCTCCGTTGTGGGTGGCTCGGTTGTCAACCTGGCCTGGGGACAGGGAAGCGACCTCGAAACAACAGCCACGCCAACGCTTAGTTACAACTTAAGGGTTGGAACCGCACCGGGACTCAACGACGTGGTGGCGTCAAACGCCGCACCAGATGGCCGGCGCCTGATTTCCGCCCGAGGCAATGTTGATCACAACAACGCGTGGTACCTGAAGGACTTGAGTCCTGGAACGTACTTCTGGTCTGTACAGACGATTGATTCAGCCCTAACAGCTTCTCCGTTCAGCGCTGAAGAATCGTTTGTGATTCAGTAGACCCCGACTGAAGAATCAGTCTCGGTATCGCTTTTGAAGAAATCGCGTTTACCGAAGAGGTCCGCCGGAGTCTGATACCTCAAGATCCTCATCGACGCATCCGTAAGAGTCCACTCTGCACGGTAACGACCCACAGCACCGATGTAACCAAACCCGTTGGTAACATTCGAAAAAGTGCCCGGCTGGACAAGAAGCTCCGGATCAAATACGCCACCGGGTGGAACGAAGTTGTCGTCAAGTGTTGTGATTTCCATCCCGATGCCCATAAGTGCATGTTTCGCAAGGTCCAGCGAATCTTGCAACAGAAAACGGTCGCCTGGCAAATTCAGGGTAAACGAGAGGTTGCCATCCGCATAGGTGATAAGCGGCTTAGGCTCCAATTCGATGTCACGAAACGGATCGTTACGCGTTCTCAGGAATCGGTAAAAGATATCGACATCGAACGGTTCGGCGTTCAGCCCACTCCAGCTTACACTCTGGAAACCGTTGACCACAAACCCACTGGAGCCGACAAACTGGGTCACTTCTTCGGGCAGAACCGTTATGATCGGCATTTCAGGTACGGTTGTCATCGCCGTAGTCACCACCGAAGATCCTGCCTTGGTCGCCTCAAACGAATACGAATGACCCGGCTGAACGCGAAGATCCGCATAAAAAAACAGTCCCACGGCACCGTTATCGAAGGTAACGAGAGAGTCTTCCCAAACGAGTTGCTGCCCCGTTGTCAAGTCAGTCGAAACGAGACCAAAATCTTCCGGATTTACGGACGACGATCCGATTGTTCCTCTGACCGGAATGAAGCGAACCCACTGCACGTCTTCGAGCATGTCTAGCGTTGCAAAGAGCGTAATCTGTTGATCTGATTCCACAATCGGGTTAACGGTGTCGTCACAGGCGCTCAACGACAACAGGAAGGCAAGCAGTGCCACCACTACCGGCGTGGTCGGCCGTGGTCGGTAGCGACGAGTCGCATGCCGAACAATAATACCGGACAAAAAGCCCGGCGAAACACGCTGCGTAGGGACACTCATTAAAACTCCACCTTGATGCCCATTGATGGGATGAGCGGAAGCTGATTGATCCGCTTAAGTGTAAAGAGATCGATGTAGAACAGATTTTTTCGATCGTAGGAATTCGTGACGCTGCCTTGAACCGTCATCTTGAATCGTTCACCAACTTCAAAGGTGCGATCCGCAGAAAAGTCCAGCCGGTGATAATCAGGCAAACGCGCTTGGTACGGAAGTGTATAAAGCACGCGCGAATCACCCGGTTCGTCAAGTAGGTCTGAGGGACCATCAAGAAGAATAAATTCGTCGAATCCGAGCGCCTCCGAAAGTGGCAAGCCGGATCCATATTGCCAACGCACGCCGATATGAATCTTTAAGACCTCGATGGACGCAAGTGCATTAATCTGGTGACGTCTGTCATGTGGCGGCGGATACACCAATTCGGTTATTCCGAACCAGAGCGGCAGAGATTCCTGGTTCGACGTGTATTCAACGACCGCGTGTCCGTAATTCGCGAACCCGTAGAATGGGCCAGCGCGGAGTTCGATTCGTGCATCTCCGCCGTACACTATTCCAGAAGCCAGTTGTAGATTTGTAGAGAAGCGCGGATAAGCGGTCCACTCAGCAACCGACAGATTTTTCAGGTCTTTGTAAAACCCTTCGAGCGAAAAGTTAATTCCAGAAGGCAGCGTGAGCTGGTAACCACCTACGACGTGAATCGCCTGTGCAACCTTGCCATCGCGCGACGAGGTCCACGCTGTAAACACATCTCCAGCATCGCGCCGATCGTTGACTCCTACGATCTCCTGGTGATACAGGCCGGTCGCAAAACTTACACGATGGTAACCATAGTCCTGCACAACTCGAAGGCGCGGCTCGACAAACGTCTGCGATTTACTTGGAAAGGTCTGTACGCGGATACCCGGTTGAATCGTTAGGCCGGTCCCGACGTCAATGCGCAATTCGGGCTCGATGTAGACGCCTGCTTCTGTTACGTATTCAACATCCGAAGTCAAATTCTGGAATGCACCACCCAATTCGGTGTCAAGCGTGGACGAGCGGATGTATGCTCCCCAGTGAAAATCTGTTTTCGAACCCATGAAGTGCGTCAGGTTCGCTTCGGCATTGAATTGACTGGTTTTCGATGACCTCGTAGGTGCGCCCGACGGACCAAATTCGTTCAGAACGCGAGATCCGGACAAAAGAACTTCCGCAAAAACGGGAATCTGAGCCGGCAACAGAACGTATCGTGCGCCGAGCGCCTCGTTGCGCCACAATACCTGCTCCACTTCGCCTTCCGCATCGCGCGCGTCTCCAACTAGACCTCGGTCAAAGCTCCGCAACGCGGTAATCGAAGCCTGGTGATTCTGCGACACTTTGATCATCAGCTTGCCGAACTGGTCGTCAAACTTATACGGCAACGGTGCATCCACTAGTCGTGCCGCACCCTGCTCGATAACGGACGTCCGACCCGAAAGCAGAATTGACGCTCGATCCTTGTACAACGGGCCTTCAAGTCGCGCACCACTCACAAATGGCGCCACCGAAACCATCCCGCTAAGTCGGCGCATGTTGCCGCTGCGAGATGAAATATTCATGACCGATGACAAACGTCCACCAAATCGTGCACCAAACCCACCGGCATAAATATCCGCGGTATTCATCACCTCGACGGGGAAGGCTGAATAAAACCCGATGAGATGAAACGGCTGATAAATGATCATCCCGTCGAGAAGTACGAGATTCTGCGTCGGCTCACCGCCCCGAACGAAGAGCTGCCCACCCTGGTCCCCCGATGACACAACGCCGGGAATTGTCGTGATGTACGAAACCAGGTCTGCAGAAACATCCGGGGTTGGGATGTAATCAACGTCTTCAGGTCGGATCGTCTGTAAGCCTGCAGATACGGCTGCCGCTCCC
>CBDTVC010000043.1:0-10268 GCA_965363925.1 uncultured bacterium
CTCAACGTGTTGCGGCCTTTCCCAACGGAATTGATTCGCAAAGCGCTGTCTGACCAAGGATTTGAAATTCCGGTTGCCGCCTAGTTGTCCTGGTTGGCAAATCGCTCCGGAGAAAACAGATCTTCCATCTCGTCCGACTGATGCATCATTTTTCGGGCAATGAGCTGGCCTGTTCGAAAAGCTATGCTCATGCCGTGGCCCGTAAAACCTGTCACCCACCATGCCTGGCGAACGTTAGGTACTGCACCGAGTATCGGTCGCGAGTCGGGTGAAAAGCCCATCGTTCCGCTCCAACGGTTACTAACCGAAATGTCGCCGCTGGCCGGAAAGTACTGAGCAAGGTATTCCTCGAGGTCACGCTGCAGCGCATCCGTCGTCGCGTCCTCATAGCCAACCTCTACATCAGCGTGAAGGTGTCTTGCCCCACCAACCATAATTCGCCCAGATTCGTGCTGTCGAACATAGTAGTAGCCATCATGAGAGTAGACCGGCTTTTGCAGGAATTCGGGACGCGGATTGGTAACCAACATCTGTGCTCGAACTGGCCTGACCAACGGGCCCACTCCCAGCCGCATATCAGGTAGTACCCGAGGCAGATAGGCATTCGCAGCTAGAAGCATCATTCGGGCTGAGAGCGAGCGATGCTTAGTCTCAAGGAATACTCCGTTTGCGCCGTCACTAATTGAACGTAGCGGATCATACTCGAAGACAGTTGCCCCGCTCTTTTCCAACAAATGACGAACGAGTTTGACTGGGTCAACTACTCCTCCGGTCGGAATATATAGACCGCCTAGAAATCCTTCAGAGGCAATTTCAAGTTGGATTGCGTCTGCGTCGAGGTATCTAGCTTCAAATCCGTCAGCCAGGAGCAGCTCTTCGGATTCCTCGAGAGCCAAGGCTTCGTCTTCTGAGCCAGCCGCAGTCACGCTGCCACAAGCCTTTGATCCTATGATGGATTCGGGTAACTCCGAAAAAATCAGATTTCTGTTTTCAAGAGTTAGATCATACAAGCGACGGGCTGTGTCTCTGCCAAACTTGTCGACGTCATGCTTGTAGGCCGTGGCGGTACCTTGCAGTATGAACCCGGCATTCCGACCAGACGCCCCCGAAGCAACATGGCCTGCTTCAACCACGCAGACCTTCAACTCCGGGTGAAGTCTGTGCAGCCAATACGCCGCTGAGCAACCAATCACGCCGGCCCCGACTACGACGCAATCAAACTCGATGTGTGGCCGATTGTGCTGGATCCAGAAAGAAGTCGTCCCCTCTTTTGATGTTCGATTTAACATTTCTTCCGCGGAAAAATGGAACAACCAATTCTCGATACGCGACGTCCCAATAAGGCAACACCAACACCAACACCAACACCAAAATGACAATACCGAGCTACTACTTATTAACGTCCACCACGATCCTGCCCTGAACGCGACCGGCGACAATTTTCGTAGCCGCGGCCGGGATATCCGTTAGACCAATCGTCGAACTGACGTCCACCCAACTATCGGACTCCATCAGTGCCGCCAAGCGTTGCCACAGCTCTGCTCGTTTTGAATTTGGGCAGGTGTTGGAATCAACGCCAAGCAAATTTGCCCCGCGAAGTATAAATGGAAAAACGGTTGTTGCAAGTTCATGACCCGAAGCGAGTCCGCAGACGGCAACGGAGGCATGACGCTTTAGCTGCGCAATAATGGTTTCCAGTGTCTTTGACCCAACCGAATCAATTGCTCCAGCCCACATCGCTGATTCCATGGCATGTTTCGGTCCTGCAGAAAGTACAGATCGATCAATAACGTCTTTGGCTCCAAGCTGGCGTAGATAGTCGTGCGACTCCGACTTACCCGTGCTTGCGGTGACGTCGTAGCCTAGAGACGAGAGGATTGCCACTGAAAAGCTTCCTACACCGCCGGATGCGCCGGAGACCAACACGTTGCCCGCTGTCGGAATCAGCCCTTGGTGCTCAAGTCCAGCAACGGCGATCATGGCCGTGAGCCCGGCAGTCCCGGCAGTCATGGCGCCGAATGGTGTCATGTGAGGTGGAAGCTTTACCAGCCAGTCTGACGCGACCCATTGGTGCTGAGAATATCCGCCATGATGGTCTTCCCCAATTCCCCATCCAGTCCCAATAACAAAATCACCCTTGCGAAATGTATTTCCTGTGGCTGTCTCTATAATTTCTCCAACCAGATCAATACCCGGGACAAACGGAAACTCAGATCGAACGATTCTCCCCTTACCCGTTACCGCCAGTCCATCTTTATAGTTCAGACTCGAATACAGAATCTTAACCAGCGTGTCACCCTGTCGCGGCAGTTCTTCAAGTGGACGTACCGGAAATTCGATCACAGGCTCGCTTTTCGAGCCGGTTAGCAGCAGAGAACGATTGGTCATTGATTCGATTTGGGCAGCAGGCTTATTGCGGATTGTTCAAACTTTCGTCATCGTCAGCGAATCGTGGCGCCCGTCGTGATGTTCCAGCTCGCACCGGTAAAGGATCCATAACGACTGTCCGCGAACCAAACTGCTGGTCCCAGCGTCGCAGACCGCGTTCGTTACCGTCCGAGATTATAAACGTCCCGTTGTTTCCGTCCTCACTAACCGTCAGCGTTCCAGAAAGGTCGAAGTACCGCGACCGGATGAACGAACTCCGCCATCCAAACGATAGCTGGATCGAATACTGCTTCTCGTTTCGGTCATAGGACCACGAATCAAGATAGGCAAAGCGCTGTGCGCCGAGGGGGAAGGTCCTTAGTTGCCCGACCAGACGCCGCGCGGTTTCCTCCACGAACAAGCCGGCTTCGATCTCTCTGGCTTCCATTGACTTGGAATCCACCATCATGTCCCGAGTCAATATCGGGTCACGAATAGCGAACGCATTCGTGTAGATGTTGAACTGGACAGTTGCCTCATTTTCCTCAAGGAGCCCCTTTAGCAAATCGCGGCGAAAGTCAGCATTGTGCGCAATGTTCTCCAACTCAAACTTGCCTTTTGGTTTGCGGTAAGGAACGGTCATACCTTCGCCAACTCCGCCTTCAACGTTGACAACAATTACTCCATCCTGTTTTTCCGGAAGTGGAATTGGCTCCCATTCCTCTGTTCCGAAAACCTGACGCTCGGCCGTGAATTCAAACTCGTACGACCCAGAGTCGTAATCGCCTTCACGAGGGTAATCAAACTCGTCCTCGACGAGCACTCTTTTGGGTGAAGACTCGACGATCTCCTGCGCGCACACTATCGATGTCCCAAACCTCGCGCACGCCTCGATCGAAACCAATTCTCGGTCATCAAGCTCGGCATCCGGAATCCGAAAGCGGGTTTCATTACCTGCGTAAAGCGTATCGATAGACGAATCGAAAACTCGAATCGCAAGCGGAGGCGTCTCGACCGGTTTCGGTTTTCCAAGGGACAACTTGCGTGAGAAGGAAACGTTCACTTCAACCGAGTCCCAAGACGGTCGTGAAACCGTAATTGAATCCACAAGATATTCAGAACGGGCACCGCAGCCCACGTGGACGAATACACCGGCCGTCAGAACAACAATCGCAAACACAGGCGACCATGAGGTTCTGCCGCTGAAATGATGTGGATTGAAGAAGCGCATCGGATGACAGTAACGAACGGTTGAAACGGACTAGCGGATGCGAGGACGTCAGGGCCGACGTCGACGGCCGGCAGAGGTCGTGTGGTGGTCGACCAAGCCTAACAATACGACAAAACCGACCAAAACAGGAACAATTCGCCAGAATACCATTAATGAATCTGGCAGCAATGCCTGATGATGCTCAAGTAGTACCACTGTCGCTGCCTATCTCGAAACAACGGATGGGCACGAACAATTGTTGCGTTAACCGACGCTCGGTCGGCGTAATTTGTAACTGGTCCAATTCTTGGTTCTGAACTTTTACTGCTTCAACTCGCCCGCGAGCTTAGCTTGTCAAAGATAGAACCACTCACCTTGCCGACGCGGACTACCGTGCGCAGATTCAACTGGACAAATGAACGACGACTTTCTACCGCTCAATGGCACTGACTACGTCGAGTTTTATGTAGGCAACGCTGCGCAGGCCGCCTATTACTACAGCCAGGCTTTCGGCTTTGACATTGTCGCCTATCGTGGATTGCAAACGGGATCCAGGACAACGACCAGCTTTTTGCTAACACAGGATAAAATCCGTTTCGTTTTGACGGGTGCCCTCCTGTCTGATTCGGATGTAGCGAGGCACGTGGCGAAACACGGCGACGGAATTCGTGACCTGGCTTTGTGGGTTGATGATGCGCGTAAGTCCTACGAGGAAACGATGAAACGCGGCGCAAAATCCGTTCGAGCGCCAGAGGTGCTTGAAGACGAACATGGTCAGGTCGTTGTCTCGGCAATTGCCGCCTATGGCGATACTATCCACACCTTTGTCGAGCGTAAGGATTACAGTGGGCTCTTCATGCCCGGCTTTGCACCGTTTACCGGTTCCTTCCCGGCATCCAGGTCAATTGGCCTCAAATACGTTGACCACTGCGTCGGCAATGTCGAGCTTGGTGAGATGAATCGCATGGTGGATTTCTACGCGGATGTGATGGGATTCAAGCAACTCGTCTCGTTCGACGACACGGATATTTCGACAGATTACACGGCACTGATGTCGAAAGTGATGTCTAACGGGAACGAGCGGATAAAATTCCCGATTAACGAGCCAGCGCTTGGCAAGAAGAAGAGCCAGATCGAAGAATACCTGGATTTCTACGAAGGTCCGGGAGTACAACATGTCGCGATGGCAACCGACGACATCCTGTTCACTGTATCCGAATTGCAGTCGCGTGGTGTGAGTTTTCTACACGTCCCGACAACCTATTACGACGACCTGCAGGATCGGGTTGGGGCTATTGACGAGCCAATCGAAGAATTGGCTAAACTTGGGATACTGGTTGACCGAGACGAAGACGGGTACTTGCTGCAGATCTTTACCAAGCCAGTGCAAGATCGGCCGACAGTCTTCTACGAGATCATTCAGCGTAAAGGAGCGCGGTCCTTTGGAAAGGGAAACTTCAAAGCGCTGTTTGAGGCTATTGAGCGCGAACAGGCGTTAAGGGGAACGTTGTAGGAGGCAAGTTTGACCTACGCTGGCGTCAGACAATCAGGAATCTTCAGTCCGCTCTGGAGCAGGCAGGCGCAAAGTTGTCTGATGTGATTCGGACGCGGATGTACGTGACGGATATCGATCGATGGGAAGAAGTAGCACGTGGTCATGCCGAGTATTTCGGCGATGTTCGCCCAGCGACGTCGACGGCAAAAGACTGGACACGCGAAGAAGTCGAGGCGTCGTGATGGCGCCATGACCCAAAATAACAACCGCTACCGTTCGCACTGCAAAGGCTGCATCGCCTAGTCTACAATCTATTTCGTCGAACGTATTCCTCGTCCCTTTAATGGTAGTTGTGGTCAGAGTCGAGAAGCGAGTAGCCAATCCGCAAACAAAAGTATGAAGCGCACGCAACCGCAACGAAAATGAACACCTCGCCACCAACCACGCCCAGATTTCCGACGCTCGGACTGATCGTTCCGTTCAAAACGAGAAAGACGTGCCGGAGCGGTGCGATTCCCTGCCAACCACCAATCAGCAATGCACTGGCGGTGACAACCAGGGAGAGACCAAGCAAATTTTTCATTGGATCATTCAAGGGGCTGAGGACTTCAGGCAACGCGGTGTTCGTCAGATAACGACCGAGTCCAACTTTTGGATAACGACCGAGTCCAACTTTTAGTGCCCATTAAGAAAACTCGCCCGACCTGCCACCGGGCGCGTTTCATTATTCCAGCCACTAGGAGCTCATTACGAGCGGACAATTCGAGATTAGGCCAGACGGACCTACGTTCCCATCGGGGCCAGTGACCCACCCCCTCTTTGCGAGGTTAAGTAGCTGCAGCTCACCCGCCAGGTCGCCAGGCTCGTCGACCGACGGATGTCGCAGGGCCGAAGCAATGGACAAGCACGGAAAACTCTGTTCTTCGCGACTCATACTTGTCAGCCGGGGCGCGCCAGTCCTTGAGGTACGCCATGTTCAACACTACGGCGACGTTGCTGCTTGGATGCTTGATGGTTGGTGAAGGTTGCAGATCTGCCGACACCGCGCAAACACATCAGGCGGCGCTTGAGGAGGATCTCGCCCTGTTCAGGCAAGTGAAGATCGAAGAAGCGACTACCGCGTCCAGGACACGTTCACGTCGGAAGCTACGCAGGAGGGCTCCATATTGTACTGACGGCCTGATGCGTTGACGACGTGTCGACACGTAGCCTGACACGCCTTCGACGCACCACGAAGAGCGGTCGGCCCGGTTCGGACTGGGCCGACCATTTTTTTATTGTCAGCTCGGTACACTGTGCCGAGCTTTGGGTGCGTGCGGCCTCCGGGTGATCAGGAGAGCGGGCGATATAGAAGGACCTGCGTTGGGTTGTTCGACTGCCCCCTCTGCGCGTCATCGCGAGTCGAATCGAAGCGCGAGCGAAGAGATCCGGGGAGGCGGGTGATTGCCAGGCGTGGCCACTGCTGGACGACGAAGCAGGTCGTTTGGATGTAGTAGACCTACTGTATTTTGATCGTCTTTTCCGGCCCTTTTACGGTCTCATCCCTCGCGATCGTAACCACGAGCACACCGTCATTCATCTTCGCTTCGATGTTCTCCAGATTGAGGTGGTTTCCCAGCTCGAAAGAGCGTTCGAAAGACTTGATCGGGTATTCCTGCACGACAAAGTTTGGTTTGTCTACTTCAGGCTCCCTCGTCCCGGAAATGTATAACACACCGTCCGTGACGCCGACAACGATGTCATCCGGGTCAAACGTTAGTGCGTGAACGCGCACATCAATGTGGTCCTCATATTCGATGATGTTGACCGGGATATTGTGCTTGGGTCGGCGGTAACCCCAGCTTCCGCGATTCATCTTCATTCTTCGTTCCCAGCCCTCCAAGCCGTGTCGGTGCCAGTGTTTGGGTCCGTGTCGCATTTTTGTTCGCTGTTTGATTTGCTGTTGTATTTGCCTTGGTAGACGCACGACAAACGGAAATACTCTACTCACCCCAAAACTCTTCGTAATAGTCGCCCAGGGAGGCCCGAAGTCGGGTTACCGCATACCGTTTTCGCGAGATGATCGTCTTCAGGTTTTCGTTCTCTTCTTCGGCAATTTCGCGGAGTGTCACCCCCTCGATTTCGTTTCGCATAAAGACAACGCGTTGATTGTCTGGCAACTCATCGAGCGCGGCTTCCAGTAGATCGAAGAACTCCTCCCGATACAGGTCATCCTCGGGAGACTCGTCGTCTTCGAATGTTTCGAATTCGACTTCATACACGTCGGTAGCTTTGATCTTCCGATAGGCGTCGATGACGCGATTTCGGGCGGATCGATATAGCCACGCCTCAGGATCTTCGATGATAGAGCCTCGGACGAGGGAACGAAAGAATCCAAACCAGACATCCTGAACGATGTCCTGCGCAGCCGCGTCGGTCGATACTTGTGAGCGGACAAATCGTTGAAGTGTCGGGTCAAACGATTCGATGAATTCGGCAAAGTCATCATGTAAAGAACTCTCCATAATCAGGTAAACGTTTGAACCGACGGATTACTTTAGATTCTCTTCTAGTTGTTGGCGCCATGTAGTGCAGTCACTGTCGTTTCAGTCACCGAGATTCTTCGCATTTGAATTCACAGGTAGTTTTCGGGAAAGCTCTTTACCACCAATTGGATACGAGTCCTGCTCAGCGATAGTTGCCGTTCTACCAATTTGAAACCCGCGAATCCTCCCATTTCCAAAGACCTTTCCGTACTATCTCTCAACGGCTTTGTATCGTGCGCAATCCGGTGCCGTTTGAACTATCGTTCCGACACCGTCGAACTGAACCATGCACACGCCTCGCTCAATTTTTTCGTACACCGCCCTTTTGTTTTTTATTGCCACCACGGCAAGCGGAACCTGGTTCTCGCGATCAATTGAGACTGGCACTCTCACTCCGGGGACGGGCTTTACAACAGCAGTCTTCGCTTCGGACATCGGGCACCCGTATGTCGTTCTTAACGACGGACTCTACGAATCAGCAACGATATCGAACGAACGTCTTCCTGCAAACATGGCGGAGGCTGAGCGCGTACGAGCAACGGGGGTCGCCTCCGCGGATTTCAATGAAGACGGCATCCCCGACGTCCTCACCGCGTACGCAACGCCCGGAGGCGGACTGCTCGGAGTCCGCCTCGGAAACATTGACGCATTTATTCCCTACCGCAACGGAAAACTGATTGGGTCGCGACCACAAGCGTTTGAGAGCAACATTCAACTGCACGATGTCTCGATCTCACCGGACTTTGTCGCAACGGGCGACTTCAATGCAGACGGTCATCTCGACATCGTTGCCGGTTCTCGCTCACAAACATTTCTAGAACTGGTCACCGGAGACGGAAACGGTGGATTCTCGATCTCAAACCCGATTCAACTCCCCGGCACTCCGACGTCACTCAAATCTACTGACGTGAATCGACGCGACGGTCTGGATGACATTGCCCTGACGGTAGCCGGGCAACAGGGCAACGCTCTTCTCTTGTTCGAGTCGCCTTCGGGCGCTGCAACTGCCACGCCCGAAGTTGTAGACCTGGGCGGCCTTGGCACAGACATTGACTTCGTTAACATCAACAACTCTTATCCCATCGATATTGTTGTTGCAGCGGGAAATGCCGTCTCGATCATCGACGGCAGGGACCGGAGGCTCGCGATTAACGCTTCGCAGCGTCCTGCGGTTCAGAATGCGCAATCCCATACTATTCGCTTTGACGAACCAGTCAAGAGTGTGACGGCGGGCCGATTCTGGGGATCTTCCGAAGAGGATATCGCGGTTGTTACGGTTTCCGGCAAGCTAGCGATCATTGATGGTGAGTCCAGAGAAATCGTTAACACACCCTATTCATTTCCCGAGGTTGGAATGCACTCGGGAATGCTTCAAACCGCGACAATTGCTGCTCTGGAAAACGACGACCTGGTTGTTGTTGACCCCGACAACAACAAAATCCACATCTTGCATCAGCAACATTTTGAATCGATTGACCCTGACGACAACGGGGAGGAACTCCCCCCCTTCCGCGGTGAAACACACGAACTACCTAGCCCTTCACTGCTACAACCCCTCTCGTTTTCCACAGTCGATCGCCCGGTGGGGCTCGAGACGCGCCGCATCAATGGCGACGGACTCCACGATCTGGTCGTGCTTAGTGAAACGGACAATCCGTTCACAAACGACCTCTCCACGACAAGGACTGCTCCGATCGCTGTCTGGGTTGTTGACGATGCGAGCACCGATCGCGACGATGTTGCAGCTGACGGGATCTGCAAGACGGCGTCTGGCGGCTGCACACTTCGCGCCGCTGTCGACGAACTAAACAGGGTTGACGGGCCACACGAAATTCAGTTCACCGTTTCGGGTTTAGCAACGGCATCTGCCGGCAACCGACATGCAACCCTGACCAAGACGACGTTTGTGAACGGTTTTTCGTTCGGACTTGTTGAGATTCTCGGCAACCTGGGTGAGCTGCGGTTCTGGGCTTCGGTGCCGGAAGGCAGCGTGGTCCGCGGCATTTCAACAAATCTGTTCATCGGGTTTGACGGGTTAACACTTGAAGGAAACTACATCGGCGTCGACGCAACGGGTGCCGCATTAACCGATTCACCCAGTTCAATTCTTGTTCGTTCAAATTCAATTGTTGGCGGGCGGACGCCACAACTGCGAAACGTTCTTCTACGACTGGCAGTCTCGGGAGAGAATAACTTGATCGAGGGCAATTTCATTGGCACAGATGATACGGGAAGCACCTCTATGAACGACGACTCCGACGGCGTGGACATGGACGCCGCTGCAAACATCAACAATACCTTTGGCGGACTTCAGCCCGGCGCCGGAAATCTTGTATCCGGTAACGTCGGATCAACACTAAACACCGGGTACGGTATCCGAGTCGCCGGAGGTGGCACACTCATTCAGGGAAACCTCTTCGGAACCGATGCTGCGGGACTTGCGCCAATACCGAACAACTCCGACAATATCGCGGTCGTTCGCGGCGATGTCACGATCGGCGGTACAACAGAAGCCGCACGAAACATAATCGCAGCAGCGGGTGCTGATGGAATCGATATTCGAGGCAATCAGAGTGACGCCCCTGTCGTGAAAAACAATTACATCGGAACGGACATCACCGGCCGCGTCGAGCTTGGCAATGCGGCAGTCGGAATATCTATCTCGGATGTC
>CBDTVC010000044.1:0-10228 GCA_965363925.1 uncultured bacterium
ATTCACTCCGCACTAACTGGCGTGGTTCGTTTGCGTGGTATCGAATTAACAACAACACACTTTCCGAAATCGATGCTATTGCCTACGACCCTAACGCGGTTCGCACGATCGAAATTGATGAGGTGTTTCCAGACCGTGAGTTAAGTGGTCAAACCGACCGCACACTTAGCACACTTGATATCTATTTGAATCCGCATGAGCGTGGCCCATACAACTACACCCAGGATTTGGCCGGATTCATTGCCAATCCGACAGATGTCTGGGGCGGAATGGTGCAACGAATTCCCCAGGGTTACAACGACTTTGCGCTGAAGAACACCGAGTTCGTGGAGTTCGTTTTCAAGCCGTTTTCAGAAAACCCGGCCAACCTTGCTGACGCGGACGCAAAGCTGTTTGTTGACCTCGGCTTCATCTCTGAAGACGTGCTTCCGGATGAACGGCTCAACGAAGAAGACGGATTATCCACGTCAAGTATAGACGAAACGGCCCTTTCCACCTGGGGCCGCCTCCCGACGACCCTACGCGATAAGGTTGTGAAGCTAGACGACGTGAACCAGCGCACGGAGGACCTGGGGATTGACGGCCTCGCTTCGTACGGTGGCGACTATCCAGATTTCGCTACCGAAGCGACCCACTTTGCCGACTTTATTAACGCGCTCGATCCATCCAATTCAGATCCGCGATACGCCACAGAGCGAGCACGTGCGCTACTTGACCCATCAGCCGACGATTATCATTATTTCGGGGATGACAATTATTTCAAGAACGAAGCGCTCTTTCCCGGCGGGGCAACAGTTCAGCAGCGCTTCTCCCGATTCTTTCCAGGTATCGAGCTGAATGCATTCGAATCCCAACGAGACCTGGCAGAGCGGGTAGATATCGCGGCTCGACGCGGAAATTCGAAATTTCCTGATTCCGAAGACCTGAACAACAACTCCGCGCCGGATCTCCTGAACAGTTATTACCAATACGAGGTCCCCCTCAACCGCGACGAGCTAGATCGACAGGCTGTCCCGACCGAGGTAAATGACTTCGTGGTAACAGAAATCACAAGCCAGGCGGGCGAAAAAACGGGCTGGTACCAAGTACGAATACCCGTTCGCAACTTTACGCGAAAGGCCGGGCGGATAGAAGATTTCAGCCGCATCGAGTCAATCCGCCTCTGGATGACCGGTGTCTCAGATCCGGTCACGGTTCGTTTTGCTTCCTTGGAATTGGTTGGGAGCCAGTGGCGAAAAGGCGTCACGTTGCCATTGTTCAATGAGGACCCGTTACGTACTTCGAACGGCGAACCGAACATCAGCATCTCAAGTGTCAACAACGAAGAGAACAGCAGCGTTTACTTGCCACCCCGCGGAACGGTTATCGCTGAAACGCGACTGGCCAATGGGCAGCGGCAGGCCTCGCGAGAACAGGCAATGGTTTTGCGTGTTGAGGATCTTGAACCCGGGCAGCAGTTGGCGATTTTCAAACCGTTTACACAGGGAATCGACCTGCTAAAGTATTCGAATCTTCGAATGTTTGCCCACGCGCATGGACTGATGGCGGATGGCGCGATTCTAGAGAACCTCCCCAAAGAGTTGGGTCGGACAAAAGCGCGCTTCTTTATTCGCCTTGGTGCGAACGAGACGGACGATTACTACGAATACGAGCAACCGCTAACCCCGAGCTCCGAGACATCGGGTGACTCCGACGAACTATGGCAAACGGCGCAGTTGTTTGACGGAGAGACGTTTGACCTGAACTCTATTAACATCAGCATGAGTGCGCTCAACCAGCTCAAGGTTGAGCGTGACCAGAGAGGCGCAGCCCGCGACTCTGTTTTCTGGAATGAGGTGGACGGCGTTATACGGGGCCCGAACGCAGAAGACTTTGCGCCGCCGGGTACTCGCCTTGGCATAAAAGGAACACCATCACTTGGGCGTATAAACACAATTGTGATGGGGATCCGCAACCCATCTTCCGACACCCTAGGTGTTGACCCTTCAAATGTGATTGAAGACCTGACGGTTTGGATCAATGAAATGCGAGTGGCCGGATACGACGAACGAAACGGGTCATCCGCCATTGCATCCGCAAAGGTAAACTTCGCTGACCTCGGCACGATTGACGCGCGGTTTTCAACTCAGACCGATGGCTTTGGCGGCTTGTCGAGTTCGCTGGACGATCGGGAGCAGAACAATCTCCGAAACTGGAGTGTCACGGGCACACTGAACCTTGACCAGCCTATCCCCGAACGGTTTGGCTGGAACCTGCCGGTCACCGTTCAGACCTCATCGAACCGATCTGAGCCACGATTCTCACCAAGTACTGGTGACATCCGCATTGATGACATCGTGCAGCAGATCGAATCCCGAGATGACTTGACTCCTGCTGAACGGA
This sequence comes from uncultured bacterium, assembly GCA_965363925.1. Lineage (GTDB taxonomy): Bacteria > Bacteroidota > Rhodothermia > Rhodothermales > JABDKH01 > JAGQWL01. Next base: position 2,383 of record CBDTVC010000044.1, read on the forward strand.
AAGAGCAGCAGGCGTACGTTCGCGACGCTTCCGCAACAAAACGAGCCAGCAGATCCATCTCTGCACGTATAAGCAAGAGCGGATCCAAGTCGCGCGTGCTTCGCAATACATTGGACGGCATCTCCGCGAGTTACTCCTATTCGACATCCGAGGCAAGCAATCCTTCCCAGGCCAGTCAGGATGATTGGAAATGGTCTTCAGCCCTGGGCTATCGATTTGCGACACGAAAGCCAAGGACCGTTCGTCCGTTTGCGGTGATCGAAAACATTCCAATTATCGGTATCCTGGGTCGACTGCGCTTCAACTACTTGCCGCAGTCAATCAACCTCAACGCCAGCGCAAACCGAAGCTATGGAGTTGCACAGGACCGGACGCAATCGCTGACGTTTGAGCGTGACGAATCAATTTTGAACTTTCTCGAGAACCCGCTGCGGCAGCGCCACACGTTCTCGATTAGCAAGACAACGTCTTGGCAGTACAACCCGTTCAACTTTCTGAACCTCGGGCTCGATACGAATACGGGGCAAAGCATGAATGCGCTTGGTGTACGTACCATTGTCTATGAATACGACGAGGCCACAGGAACGAGGCGCCTTGTGCCGGCAGTAATCGATGATAGCACGAGCACCCTGGTTTACCAGGAAGAAATCGTGATCCGTCCGGCGCTCGACGTTTTTTCTGACGCGTTTAGCGGCACTGATCTGTTCCGAACGAACCAGCACACGCAGCGGTTTAATGCAACGTTGCGGACGAACTTCGCCAAATCCAAGACGCTCAATTTTCTGGAGATTCAGGACGTCGCGTATTCGGCATCCTACCGTTGGGCGAACGGAGCTGAAGGTCGCAACGACGGGGCTGCAGTTGACAATCAATATGACATCCGGACTGGTATGTCGATAAAAATTCAGGAATTCTGGCGGAAGTTCGGATTCTACCGAAAGCTTGAAGAAGCACAGAAAGAAGCTGAACGCCAGGCAGAAACCGATCGAAAGGCACGAGAGACGGCACGCAAAGAGGCCAAGGAGGCAAAAGCCCAACGTAAAGAAGAGGAGCGGGCTGCGAAAGAAGCCGAGGAGGCAGCAGCAGAGGCGGCTGCCAACGATACAACCGGATTTGTCTTTCCGATTCCCGACTCCATGCTTCCGGACACCATTACAGTTCCGGTTCCAGACTCACTGGCACAGCCTACCCTTGACGTCCCACTCGCCGACACCCTGTCAATGACAGATGCCGAGAAACGACAAGCCCGCGGCGGCATTGCAAAGATCCCGTCCGAGACGGAAACGCCGGAAGTGAAAGCACCAGCACGGTTCAAATTCCCGTTGCCTGATCCCGTTTCGATTCTGCGGCGTACAGCTTTGGCGATAACGGGTATTCGCAACTTGACGATCACATATACGGGCTCTCATTCATCTCGTTCTAGCAACATTGGAGAGCTTCAAGGAGAAACTGTTTCTACGCCGTACAGCATCTTTGATCGGATCGTAAACGGTCGTGGTCCATCGTTGCGTTATCGATTCGGATTTACGCGAGAATTAAGCGAGGGTCGCGTCGACAGCCCTAATCTGCAAGTCTCTGACATCTTTACAGATTCGCACCGCTTCCAGGGCCGAACGGCTCTGAATCCGACACGTTCTTTGTCGATCAACCTGTCGTGGACTGCGGATTTAACACAGACCGAAACGGCCACCTTCAGAGATGTAGCGAACAACGTCAAGACAACAACCGTGAACGGCACCAACAAAGCTTCCATTTGGGTCTTTACTCCGAACTACGTTGACCTGGTGCAGAAGCAGCTTGACCGCTACAAAGCAGACGGTGGGACGCAGGGTGGCGGAGCTCAAGTCATTACAGATCAGAACAATGATGGCGTCGTTTTGACAAACGCCTCAGTTGTTGACGACTTCAGATCGGTTTACGGAAATTCTTCGATAACGGTTGACGGTCGCAACTTGCTTCCGCTGCCGTTGCCAAACTGGAACGTAACATATACAGGACTTGGCAAGTGGCCGTTGATCCGGCGGATTGTACAATCGGCATCAATCCGACACACCTATAGTGCCGATTTCAGTTCCGACTACCGAACAAACTCGTTGGCCGTTTTTGACGAAGAAACATTGAGTACGTTTGCCCTTGGAGACAAGACGATCAACTACATAACACCAGCGGTTGAAAGCGGTGCAGTGCGGGTTAACAGAAGGTACTCCCCGCTGATTGGTTTTGACTTCACGTTTAAGAGCCGCCTGCAGACGAATGTGAGCTGGAACAAGAGTAACTCGTATTCGCTGAGCACGAGTAATTTTGAGATCAGTGACAACTCAACGAGCGAGATTACGGCGTCGTTGACGTATCAGAAAACGGGGCTTCGGATCCCGTTTCTCAAAGGAAAGAAGCTGAACAACAGAGCGAGTTTTACGATGTCCTTTGCCCGTTCGACGACACTTGACAGGCGATTCAGACTTGGGGCTGCTTTGGCAAAAGCAGCGGAAGATCCAAACTTTACGGCTGCGCAGTCAGTTGAGGGAGACGGGCTTGTATCCGAAATCACGTCAAACACGCGGACAACGATCTCGCCTCAGGTTTCTTATACCTTTAGTAACCGTGTTCAGGCGAACTTCGTACTTCGATACGTAGATTTCCAGGGAGACACGCGGCAGCCGTCCAGCCGAAACATAAATGGGACGTTCAATATCCGCATTAACATTTCGGATCGATAGCGTTTTTCCGGGGTTGAATGAGCCCTGTGTGACCGTCTCCTTGTACGCGACGTTTGAATGGCTAAAATTGTTCATTGCCCGCTTGGCCTCCGCCCCTATCGTGAGACATGGGAGCTGCAGAAATCCTTGCAACAGTTGATCGTCGCCGCGAAGCGAACTACGCCACCGCGCCAGGTTCCGCACCTTGCCCTTCAGGTTGAACATCCGCCAGTTTACACGTTGGGAAAAAGTGGCGATGAGAACAACCTTCTACTTTCGGAAGAACGGCTTGCCAACCTTGGCGCCACGTTCGAACGAATTGATCGTGGAGGGGACATCACGTTTCACGGCCCCGGCCAACTCGTGTTGTATCCGATACTCGACCTTGATCAGCTCTTTACTGATCTGGGGCGCTATCTGCGTACACTGGAGGAAGCGGTCATCAAAACGCTGGAAGTGTATGGCATTCTTGGTGGTCGGATCAGTGGTCGCACGGGCGTTTGGGTTGGCCGCAACGACAACGACCAGGTTCGTGGCGGAGCGAACCCGCGAAAGATTTGCGCCATGGGAATTCGTTGCAGCCGGTGGGTTACCATACACGGCCTGGCACTAAATATTTCGACAGATTTGTCGTGGTTTGACAACATCGTCCCCTGCGGAATAAGCGACGCTTCGGTGACATCGATCGAGCAAGAGCTGGGTCGGCCGGTAGGTGCCGTTGAGGTCGGGAATCTACTTGTTCAGTTTCTTGCGGATGAACTAGGGCTAACCATACAGGCGCTGGGTCAGGACCAAGTTGATCGATACCTCGAGTCATATCCGCCCGTCGGATGAGCAAAACGCCGGGCGCTACGTTGCCGCAACCGTGCGTTGTCTGTTGTTGCATGCGACAACTTTCTGTGCCGGGAACTGTCGTAGACGAAAAAGTGTGCAGATGCGGGTGGCCCCTATATGTCAAAACGATTTGGTACATTCACGGCAATGATAACCGGCTATGATTTGATCGCTATGATTTGATCGCTATGATTTGATCGCTATGATTCGATCGCTATGATTCACAGTAATGATCCACCAACTCGTTAATGATAATGGCTACATCAACTATGGACGCGTTTGCCACACGCCTTCTCACAGAAGCTCTTTTTTATGATGAAGAGTATGGAGCGATTGGGACTGTGAGTTTGATCGACTCCGTATCGTCAAAAGAGATGTTCGTGGCGGCGTACATTCCCGAGGAATTGGCGTTCGTAATCGAATCAGCCACTGACTGGGAAGAACTGGACGCCGAAGAGATTGACGAGATCGGCTACGCGCTTGCGATCGACAGTGATGAGCACGGAGTCTATGGATTGCCGGAGGAAGCAGCAACTGAGCTCTTAGCTCTTGCTACCAGCTATGATCTTCAGCCGAGCATTACGTTAATCTTTGAGGCCGAAGAGTAAGGTTTGAATTTCCTCTTCCGAGCGAGGGTACTTGCTCGGGGGAGTCTACAATCAGAAGTGGCTTTGCAGTCGATATTTTTGAGTCGATCAGCACTGTCGCTGATTGCGGGCCACAATGCAATTCAATAGACGCGCAGTCCCATTGGGAGCGCTCAGGAGGCGTTGCTTGCGTTAGTACTTTGGGCGACACCAAGAAGAATGCAAATCCAACCGGCAATGAAGCAGGCGCCGCCGAGGGGAGTAATTGGTCCGAAGAGCCCCAAACCTGTTAGCGCGAGCGCGTAAAGGCTTCCACTGAAAAGCACGATTCCGGCGGCAACGAGGAATCCTGCGCGATTCATCCATTTGCTCGGATCTATCCGAGCATACAGGCCGATAACAAGTAGCAGCACGGCGTGAATCAAATGATACCGGACCGCCGTATTGAACACATTAAGTGATGTCTCAGTCAGGATGTTCTTTAGTCCATGGGCTGCGAAGGCGCCCAATCCCACAGCAATCCCCCCTAAAATCGCTGCACTTATCGAAAACAGCCGGGAGTGATCCGAAATAGCCGTATTATCAGCACTTTTTGGCAAAATGAAGGTGACGTTGTGTTTTAATGTTTGGTGTAAGGACTGTAAATTAATCATCTTGCGCTTATGCACGACGTCTTTGCGAGACACCCGACAAATCCTTTCTCGCAATTGTCCGTGCTCGACCTGTCCGTTGTTGAGTCTGATCGTCACCCTGGGCCAACCGGGTTGGAAACACCCCTAACTTGATGGAGGAGGAAATCGTATGACACTCTACCGAAGTGTCGTGAAGTGGTTCGATGCCAAGAAGGGCTATGGATTTATCGAAAACACGGAAGGTGGGCCGGACATTTTTGTCCATTACTCGCAAATCGGCAACGACAAACGATTTAAGACGTTGCGTACCGGCCAGCTTGTCGAATACCAGCTCCAGGATGGCGAGAAGGGACCCCACGCGATCAACATCGTGCCTATCGACGAAGATGGCAATCCAGAGGAAGCCCCAGATTAACGGATGAAGCCGAGATTCTGTCGCCTCGCCTCTTCTCTCTCACTTGGTGTTCTGATTGGATTTCGGACTACCAGAGGCTATCTTTTTTGTACGTCCAAATTTGTTCTGTAGGCCAGCCCCTAAGCGCTAAAGCATGGCTCAAACGCTTTCACGAGATACTGTTCATCTGATTGCAGAAACGCTTGGCGTTCCGGCACAAGAATCGGATTCGTCTGTCCGGTTCGAGTTGTCCCACGACGGCACGGCCCGAACACTGACCGTCGAGATTCACTTTGCCCTTCAGTTGCCTAAAGATCTCGAAGCTGCTGCGGAAGGTTCTCTCGTCTCTGTTTACGGTACAAACTCGTTCCTGCAGCTTCATCGCTGTATGAGGTTCATTACCAGTAAAGAGCTTGGTGAGGTCATCTTCTTCGCAAAGAACAATGGAATTACCAACGGACTTGTTGTAGAGCGCGAGGCCGCGTGTTCACTTCACGCGAACGTTGATGATCGGATCTTGAGCGCAGATTTCATGTCTCTTCCGGCCGAGCTTGTAATGTCCACTGTCGCCCTTTCGTTGACGGACTCACTTTTCGACGACCTTGGCTGAGCAGTCCCCCGAAAACGACAGCTGGATTGATGAGTTCGTTTCCGTTTACTGCGACCACCCATCCGCTTCAATCGACAAGCAAGTCGTTGCGCAGATTGTCAAAGCGATCGTAGCGCGATACAATCCCCTATCTCTGTTGTTCTCAAGCATCACAGTCATTCTCAGCGACCGTGAGAGCATTCATCAGCTGAACAGCGAATTCCTCGGACACGACTATCCCACTGATGTTCTGAGTTTTCTTCTAACGGACGAGAACCCCCATGAGGGTGAAGTCTATGTTGACCTCGACACAGCGATAGAACGATATAATGAATTCGGGAGCAGTTTCGAAACCGAGGCGTATCGCTATGTAATCCACGGCGTGTTGCATCTACTAGGGATGGAGGACGATACGCCTGATTCGGAAGCCGAAATGCACAAAACTGAAGACGACATACTCGGTACCTTGTCGAACTGAAATGCCGGACTTGTTGGCGTTTGAATTATCAACAAATTCAAGGCCTTTCCCGGTTGACAAAGCGGAGTCTATAGGCTTCCTTCTATTGTAGGCTTACGTCCACCTTTTAGCCAGAGCTAACATGGAAGTTAGAATAACTGCACGCCACTTCTCTCTAAGTCCAACTCAGAAGACCGAAGTCGAACACCGAGTTGATAAGCTGAAGCAGTATTACGATGGCATCACGGATGTCCAGGTTATTCTAGATAAAGTAACATCAAATGGTAAGGTCGCTGAACTCAACGTCAAGGTGTTCAGACAGACGTTGATCTCGTCAGGTGAGGCCGAAACCGTGGAGACCGCAGTTGACGCGGCAGCAGAAAAAATGCGTCGGCAGTTGATGCGCTACAAGGCAAAGCTTCGGAGTAAAGACAGAGACTTCCTGAAGTAGGAGTGTCTTCGGAAGGTGCCTCGGTGTCGCCAGATTACGTCGGCCCACAATGACGTCGAACTACGGCTACCGACTATAGCGTCGGCCTCAGTTATCGATGGCACCGGTACGGTACGATAAGGGTCGCCTTATCGCCCAAGGTTCGTACCCTCTGCAGGCATCGGGTCAGGCATACTGGCGGAGACGGTCGACGACTTTCGTTACGTGTTTCGCCGTCTTCATGATGTAGAAGTGCAAACAAGGAACGCCAGCTTCAATTAGTTCAGCCGCTTGTTTGGTTGCCCAGTCGATACCGATTTCCGAAACGTGGGTGTCCTTCGCTGCCTCGATTTCGGACGATACCTCTTCAGGAATATCGATGTGGAAATTCGACGGTAGAAGCCTCATTTGTCGCTTGGACGTGAGGATTTTCAGACCGGGTATAATCGGTACGGTGATTCCAGCTGCACGGCAACGTTCGACAAACGAAAAGTAATGACTGTTGTCGAAGAACATCTGCGTAGTGATGTATGAAGCGCCTGCATCAACCTTCGCTTTCAGTCTGTCGACATCCCAGGTCAGATTTGGTGCCTGAAAGTGCTTCTCGGGATACCCAGCAACACCAATGCAAAAATCCGCTTGCGCTGGATCGATGAGGGGCTCAAGGTAGCGCCCTTCGTTCATGTCAGTTATCTGGCTTACCAGATCAGATGCGTACGTATTTTGCGTTCGTGTTGGCGGAAGAGGCTTTGAATAGCCGCTTTCATCCCCGCGAAGAGCCATGACGTTCTGAATGCCCAAATAGTTCAATTCGATTAGCGCGTCCTCTGTTTCCTCACAGGTAAATCCCTCGCAGAGCAAGTGCGGTACGGTTTCGATTCCATACCGTCCCCTGATAGACGCACAAAGGCCGAGCGTCCCTGGACGTTTTCGTTTAACTCGACGGCGCCACGTGCCGTCCGGCAATTCTTCGTAGTCAACCTGTGCAGAGTGACTGGTCACATCGATAAACGGGGGCTTGAATGGTACAAGCGCGTCAACCATCTCAAGGATCTCCTTGAGCGACCCACCTCTGGCTGGAGGGATAATCTCGTATGAAATGAGCGTCTCCTTCCGGTTATCGAGCAGTTCGGTTATCTTCATATTGCGACAAGCAGTTTCGCCGATAGGGCGTGATTTGCGCGTTTGGCTTATACAGTAATAAGGGGTCACCCTTATAGCCAAAAG
>CBDTVC010000045.1:0-10217 GCA_965363925.1 uncultured bacterium
CTTGCGATTGCATCGTACACGTACGGCGGTCTGCTAGGTGCTTTTCTTTTGGGAATACTAATCGAGAAGGCCGACGAACGAGACGCCCTCATCGCGTTCTTCACGACGTTGGCATTAATGGTGGTGGTAGTCAAATTTGTGCTGATCTCGCCATCTGGGTCGATCGAACTAACGTTTGGTCGTGATGTGGCAGGGTTGAAAGCATCCGGATATTTACCGATTGCCTGGCCGTGGTATACGATCGCCGGCACCCTTGGCTTGTTGTCTATCGGATCAGTTTTGTCCTTTCGGCATTCTTAGTGCAACAGTCTGGACCTAATGTCGCCCCTGGTGGTCGCGAATAGATAATGAGCATCCTCGAAAAACTGCGTTTTAAACGTGCCGTACGCCCCGTTGGAGATACGCTGGAGAAGGGGTATGTGGAGCCCGCGAGCGTTAGAAGGCGCAACATCGCCTTCAAGCTGGGGATCGTGGCTGCGTTGGTCTTGAGTACGATGTTCGCCTTCATTCCTGATGAGGGCTATCACTACGTCTTGGAGGAGGGAGAGAGTTGGACCGGCGAAACGCTGATTGCTCCGTATGACTTCGGAATTGCCCGAAGCGAGGAAGACATTGCTCAGGAGCTGCGCGGAATCCGCGAGAACGTTCCTCCGCGCTTCCGTCGGGTGCCTAATGTGCTTTCAATGATTGACGGCCAACGGGACGTCGTTGCAGAACAGCTAAACGATATTTTCGAAGCTTATACGGCTTACCGGATCAATGCGGTTCGCGGCCGAGCAGACACAGCTGCAGATGATTCCGTTCGTTATATGCAGCTCCGAAACTATGCGCAGTTAAAAGTCACGCCACGGCAGTGGGAGTTACTGTTGGCAGATTATCTCGCACGCGTTCCCGGGGTCACCACGACAACACGCGCACCGTCGACACGAACGCGGCTGGATCGCACGCTCCTTGACGACGCATGGCGTGAAGCCCGGCGACTGGCCAATCACGGGATCATCAACACACCTGTAGATTCAGTGCGTGCGAGTTCCGTCGTTGAACGGAATGCCGAAACCCGTGTAGAATTACAGCGAGACCTTTCGGACGTTTACGATTTTGACAGTGCTTTCGAAGCCGCGGAGCAAGAGTTTGCGAAGCTGTACCCGGATAACCCCGAGTATGCGGATATCGCCTTGGCTTTCTTCAGGGAGACCTCCCGGGAATCGCTTGAGCTGATGGAGTCTGAGACGCTACGTCTTTGGGCCGCTCAAGAGGAGTCGATCTCGACTAACGCAGGAATTGTTGAGAAAGGCGACGTGATCGTGCAACCAGGAGACCGCGTTTCTGAATCCACGCGGAGAAAGCTTCATTCTCTGGAATTGGAACAACTGGCGCGAACCGGCAACAGGACAGCCTGGAAGACAATACTTGGGCAGTTGCTTCTCACGCTCTGTGTCTACCTATTCTTCTTTCTCTATCTATTCCAGCTGCGCCGCAGCATCTTCGATGACAACAAGATGTTGCTGCTGCTTGCCACGCTGTTCATTGTTACCATCGGCTTGTTTGCGTTCTCCATCCGGAGTGGCTTTGTTGGCATTTATGTAGTGCCGGTTGCGATCGTGTCCGTTCTGCTCACCGTAATGTTTGATTCAAGGGTGGCATTGTTTGGAACGCTTACGCTTGCTTTGGTTGGCGGACTGCTGATGCGGTACGACTTTGAGTTTGTGTTCGCGACGCTTTTTGCCTCTACGCTCGGAATCTACTCGGTCCGAGATGTCCGAAACCGAAGTCAATTTTATCTCAGTGCCGGGTTTGTCTTCCTGGGCTACGCCATCGTCCTGTTTGGCACCTACCTGTTGCAGAACCCGGCCCTCGAGAGAACGCTCCGAGATTTGCTTGAAGCTGGCTTCAATTCGTTCCTGTTGATTATCGCCTTGCCACTTCTATGGGTGTTTGAGCGGGTGTTTGACATTACCACGGATATACGACTGCTGGAGTTGTCTGACACCAATCGACCGGTCTTAAAGGAGCTGAGTTTGAAGGCACCCGGTACGTTGAATCACACGCTTCAGGTAGCAAATCTGGCAGAGGCGGCGGCTGATCGGGTTGGGGCAAACGCGTTGCTGACTCGGGTAGGCGCCCTCTATCATGACATTGGCAAAATGGCCAAGCCGGAATACTTTGTCGAAAACCAGCGATCGGGAGAGAATCCACATGACCAACTTAAGCCGCGAATGAGCGCACTCATCATCGCCAGTCATGTGAAAGAAGGTATCGAGTTGGGAAAACAGCATAACCTTCCGCGGCGCGTTCTCGACTTCATTACAATGCATCACGGAACGGGGCTGATAGAGTATTTCTATCGGCGTGCATCAGAGGCATCGTCGGCGTCTGAAACCGGCAACGTTTTGGAGGGCGAATTTCGCTATTCGGGTCCGAAACCAAATTCCAAAGAGACGGGAATTTTGATGCTGGCGGATTCTTGTGAAGCAGCGAGCCGCAGCCTTGACAGCCCAACGCATAAACGTCTCGAGACACTCATTGACAGCATTTTTACTAGTCGCATACAAGACGGTCAGCTTGACGACTCGGATTTGACGTTCCGTGAACTTGACCAGATCAAAGACACGTTTCTTTCGATGCTCGTCGGGATGTATCACGTGCGGGTCAAGTATCCGGATCAAGAGGGTGAAGCGTCCGAAGCATCAACATCTAACACGAAGGCGCTCGCTGCCGGCGACGAACAGCCAGGAACTGTCGCTGAGCCCGAAAACGCGACGAAGGCCCCAAACGCAATTGAGCAAAAGGTCGAAGCGCCGGCCAATCCTCAAGCGCGAGGTGCATCGCCGGGCGACGGCGAGTAGCGACGAGTTGTCTTTTGAAGGGTATCCCGGCACTCGGTTCTTCATTGGCCTTGGATGTCCTAGCGCAGGTCATCTGAGATAGCGGCGCTGACGGCTTTCATTGACTGAGCGGTTGGGAAAGCCTGTACCTGCAGTGTTGGTTTGTCTTTCGGCATAAACCGCATCGCTCTCCGTTTTGCGTCCGGAGTGTAGAGGATTACGTCTGCCTGCTCAACTACGCGCGCGGCCGCTTCTGCACTGTCAGAAATTGCTGCTGCAAGTATTTGTCCGGGGAATCCGGTTTGCCGCCGAAGCTCCGTTGATAGCGGTTGGATCGTTCCGGCACTCAAGGTCAACAACGCCACAGTGTCCTGGCTGAAGAGCCGCGCGGTTCGCTCTAGTACGTCTGACGGTAGAGCCATCGAGACACCAACGACGTCTACGCGGGGCAAACGCTGCATAGCCAAACGAACCTCGCTGTACGGTGTGACTACAAAGTCCGCGTCTTCGAACTTGGAGAGGTCCGAGAACTCCGCCGGTTGTACTTCCAGTTGTAAAGCCTGGGCAATAAAAGCAGCGCCGGTTTTTGCCTCTTCCGTGTAACGTCCAAGGAAGGCCACTTTGCTTCCTGAGCCTGTGGACGACAATACGGCCAGTTGCTCTTCAACAAGGTATTCGATATCCGATTCTGTGATACCGAGGCCGACCAGGCGGTGGAGTGCGTCGTGAACAATCTCCGCACCGAGTTCCATCTGCTGACTGGTGGTCGTGCTGCTTCGCTCGATAAGGACAAACCCCCGGCCCCGGATGGATTGGAGTTCTCCAGCGTGCACAAGGTCTTGATAGGCTTTTCGCACGGAGTGAAACGAAACTCCGATTTGATCAGCGAGCATTCGTGTGGAGGGCAAGGTCTGTCCGGTGGTGAACCGGCCGCGAGCAATAAGGTACCTTAGCTGATCAACAATTTGATCATGAATGGGAGTCCGACTATCGCGGTCGATTTGAATCATCGCTAGCTGGCCCGATCCTGTTCCGGAGCGGAAATATTTACGAAGGCCTTGGCGAGCTCATCAAACTCTGGCCAATCCGCTCGGCGAAATTCAAACGACTCAAGTCCCACGGTGGCAGTAAACGAATTGGCTCCTCCGCGAAGGTCGATCACGCGGAACCAACTGCGCTTGTTGTTCTTCTTTTTTGCCAGCAGCGACCACGCATTTTCAACAGCGGCTGCATCCGACTGTATCGTTACGCGGCCAACGATCGATTGCAGCCTGAGGTAGGAGAGTGCAACTGCAACGGCGAGCCCGGCGGCAACACCGAGTATTCCAATCATAAGTACTGGCTTGAGAAGCAGCATCCGAACAGTGCCGACGAGGAGTACGGGTACCATCGTCAGCGTGGTGTACCGGGTTGATACGTCCAGTGCACTCGAACGCACCGCAGACGCGGTTTCATAGCCGCGTCTGCGAAACGTCTGTGTCATTGATCGTTGTAGCTCGGCTTTCGGAGTGTCCATTTTACCGCCCGGATTTTCAAATCCCGTTGATGCTCAAGATGACGCGAGGATAACTACCCCCACATCGACAGATCTCGGGTACACCGCGGGCAAATCAACAACTCAATAATTTGCGTCAGCGTAACCTACTTCACGGTAGACAACCTGGTCGCAAATGCGCGCACGGGCGGCAAGTCTTTCACGGTGTGTAGCCCCGGCGCTGCATTTATGGCCAACGGTATCGTGTTGACGACGGCGGCGATGGTCGCCGTATCGCCAAAGATTCCATCCTGAATTTTGAGATTAATCGGCGGTTGCCCCTCAACGGAGACAGCATCAAATGATTCGTCTGCACCCACATACATTTTCAGATCAAGGGAAAGGCGGCAGGCCCCTCCCATATATCCCTTGATGCTGTGATGAATTCCAGCTACCTGACCTTCGGCTACGCTGAGAAACGGAGTGTCGACTACTTTGTCTGATACTACGGGTTCCAAAGCCTCTTCAACAGAGTCTAATTGCCAATTGAGCCCATCCGCTACCAGCAGGATCGACTCGCGCAACCCGATGTGACCGAACTTGCCGGTTGCCTTTCGTGCCGCAAACTCCTCAACGGTGATACCTGCGCCGACCTTCATTTGGAGGGGAAGTCGACGGTGCGCCGCGTTAACAACACGCTCGACAGAGACGCTATGCACTTCAGTGCAAACGCCTGTAGCCATGAGCGCCAGTGCGTCCATTGCGTAGCCAGGATTGACACCTGTACCAACGATAGAAACGTGATTGGTCTTCGCCACGTCGTCAAGTTCAGCCGCGATGGCAGGGTGCCGGTCGTACGGGTAAGAGAGCTCTTCGGTAGAAGAAACAACGTGGCAGCCTGCTTCAGCACATTCAACGAGCTGCTTGTACATGCTCGCCAGGAAGGACGACGTAGTGTGTAGTACTACATCCGCTTTGGTAGACGATAGTACTTCCCTTACGTCACTGCTAACAATCACACCTGTCGGAGAGGACAGGTGCAGCAGATCCGCGACATCTTTGCCGACCTTTGCAGGATCTATGTCGATGGCACCAACTAGTTTGATACGTCCCGTTTCTTCTTTTGACAAAACGGTGCGAATGGACTCGAGGCCGATCGGGCCAACGCCATACTGAACAACACGAACAGGTTTCTGCATACTGATGCTATTTGCCAAGGAATGGATATGAAAAATGTCGAGCTGGGCTAAACGTTTCTTTAATTGATCTCGCTGAGACCCATCGAACTAAGTTCAAGTAGGATCCCGCCTTATCATTTGTTCCGGATGCACGAGCTCCGCCAAAGGGCTGCTGCCCAACTACTGCACCGCTTGGTTTGTCATTGATGTAGAAGTTGCCGGCAGCGTTCATCAACGCCTCCGATGCTTCAACAATGACACGTCGGTCTTTTGCAAAGACTGCACCTGTAAGCGCGTAGGGTGATGTTGTGTCGACGAGCTTCAGAATATCGGCAAACTTCCCGTCATCGTAGACGTACAACGTGATTACCGGGCCAAAAATCTCCTCGCACATGGTCCTGTACGTTGGGTCGTCTACAACAAGCACGGTTGGCTCTACGAAATAGCCGACCTCGTCCGAGTAGTTGCCACCGTGTATTACCTCTACGCCTTTGCTGCTTTTTGCATGGTCGATGTAGCCGGTAATATTGTCAAATGACTTCTTGTCGATTACAGCGTTGAAGAAATTTGAGAAATCTTCGACGTCACCCATCGTGATTTCGCCGAGTTGCTCCAGCATTGACTGTTTCAGCTCGGGCCAAATCGACTTTGGAATGTATGCGCGAGAAGCTGCTGAACACTTCTGTCCCTGATACTCAAATGCACCGCGAACAATAGCTGTCGCCACCTCGATTGGATCCGCAGATGGATGAGCGACGATAAAGTCTTTGCCACCCGTTTCGCCGACGATCCGTGGGTAGGTCTTGTAGTTGGCAATGTTGCCACCAATGGTGCGCCACATGTGCTGGAAGGTACCGGTCGAGCCTGTAAAGTGTAGACCGGCCAATTCCGAAGAGGCGAAGACAGGATCGCCAATGTCTGCGCCATGGCCTGCGACCATGTTGATGACACCGGGTGGCAACCCGGCATCTTCGAACAATTTGTACATGTAGTAGGCGCTGTACAAGGCAGTTGTTGCTGGCTTCCAGATCACGGTGTTGCCCATCAAGGCCGGTGCCGCCGCAAGATTCCCCTGGATTGATGTAAAGTTGAACGGGGTAACCGCAAACACAAAACCCTCAAGTCCGCGATACTGAATACGATTCCAAATGCCAGGAGAAGAACTGGGCTGGTCTTCGTAAATCTGTTTAGCAAACTCAACATTAAATCGCAGGAAGTCGATCATTTCGCACGCGGCATCGATCTCGGCCTGATAGCAATTTTTACTCTGGCCAAGCATTGTCGAGGCGTTGAGCAGATCCCGATGCCTGCCCGCGAGCAGGTCGGCAGCTTTTAGGAAGACGGCTGATCGATCAATCCAGTTCATTCGCGCCCAATCATGTCGGGCCTCGCGCGCCGCATTGATTGCTAGCTCTACCTCCTTTGCGCCGCCGAGGCTGGCATGCCCCAGGACAAGCGACCTTTTGTGGGGTGCCCGCACCTCCTCGACTGAGTTCGTTCGCACTTCTTTTCCTCCGATGAAGCACGGGATATCGAGCTCCGTCGCCTTCATATTCTTCAGCGTTTCCTGAAGCGACAAACGCTCAGGCGAGCCCGGGGCGTACGAACGAACTGTTTCGTTAACAGGATGAGGAGTTGAAGAGACAGCGTTATTCATATGTAGTCGTTTTGTCCAGGCTATCAAAAGAAGAAGAATCCGTCGCCATTGACAGAGATGATGCACTATTTCGTGGGGTTCTGCTCCGTCCTTAACGGTAATGTAGCCTCCCGCTGACCGGGAAAGACAATATCCTTCGGGCCGGAAACCGCCCGATTAGGAACGTGAGTTTCCCCATTTCAACCATCCAATCGGCGTTTCTTCCGAATTCCAGTTGAAACGCGAACAATGGCTTAAAACTACTCCATATGTGAAGAGCTTCAAAATCGGGATACCCGTTCAAGAGATCGTTTTTGCCGGTTTACAGCCAAATATGTCGGCAGATCTTTCCACACCTGGCGTCATTTTGATCATGAAAACATGCATCGTAAATGCTTAGTATCCACGGAATTCGGCCGATAAAGCTATTGACTGTGGCCACGACGCGTTCCTACGCACGATGGCCCGCTCTTGGCTTTGTCCACGATCTGTCACGTAAGCAGCTAACGTCGTTTGACTCTATGAATTCAATGAACAATCCCAATAGCCCGGCTAAGGATCCAGTAGCTAAAGCCGTGCAGGACAGTGGAAACTCTAAACTGGTAGGGGCAAAAGAGCTCCTAAAAGAGAAACTCCTTGGTGCTGTCCTCCAACAAGCCATCAATGAACTAGGTGAGCCAGCAACGATTGCCCGCAGCATCATGGGCAACCGTGGTGGAGATCTGGGTTCCATCGTCGCTGCGTCCAAGGTTCTGAAAGAACTGGTCATCGCAGAGATTGAGAGTCGTGCTCGGCAGAACTTCACAGATCCCGTCGTCGTGGCAACAGAATTGTTTCGATCCGTGTCCGATGAGGGCCAGGTGGTCGAGTCGATCTCAAACGAGCTGCGCGCCATGATTCTGGCGACGGCGTCACGAAGCGCACAGTCCTCGGTGGGTGACGCAGGCGCGGTGGCCAACGAGCTTCTACAAGGAGACCTGATCGACCCATCATTGATCGAAGGCATCAAAGATTCCTTGCGGTCGAAGATGCTGAGTGAAGCCGCTGACCGATCAAATGGCTCGTTGTCGGATGTCGACAGCGCTGCACGGGAAGTCCTCGCAAGTATGGGCGAAGACCCGGAAGCGATTGTTGACTTGAGCGGACGTGTCCGCGAGTTGATACTGACCGAGGTTGAGCGACGCGCAAATGCTTCGATTGAAGATCGGACCGAATCAGCCGCCAAGGTATGGCAGCGTATCGGTTCAGACAATGATGCCGTTCGCGCCGTTGTCGACAAGGTACACGACCAACTGATTGGCGACATTGCAAGCCGATCGCGACAAACATTGTCGGATGTGGAAGGGACGGCAGACATTGCGCGGAATCTTATCGGCGAAAATGCTGAAGGCGTGATCAGCGCCAGCAAGCGTCTCGAAGAGATTCTGATTCGAGAAATAGTGAAGTCCGGCGAGCGCGCATTGTCAGACACAACGAGTGCAGTCAAACTGGCACTTGAAGAGATTCGGCCTTCGAAAGAGGATCTCGCAAAAATTCAGGAAGGCCTCAAGTCGAAGATCCTTTCGGATGTCCTGGCGAGAGCAATCAAAGAGATTAACGAAGAAGTCTCAGCAACAGCAGCTGATCTTTGGCTTGTAGAAGGAAACGCTGCGGCGGAGGCTTCGGCCAATATAAGCCGGACGATTGACCAGCAGCCCCAAGACCGACCTGGAGTACCGCTGGGGGAGCTCGCCCCGACCGATCAAGAAGCGTCAGTGATCGTGTCGGAGAAGGAAGCTGAGCAAGTCAGTTCTGACGCAAGCGAACGTGCGGATTCTACGCCATCAAATTCAATCGTGCCGATGACGGTTGAAACCGGATGGCAATCGTTGGCTGCTGTTTCGGAAGCTGCCGAATCAACCGCAAGCAGTAACGCCGACCATCAAGATGATGCGATGGTTGAATCATTGGGAACTGCAGACATTGCAGAAGATTCAGGCCCAAGTGGTAAGCTGACAGACAACATCGAATCGCAGGCTGATGGAACTGCTGATCTCGCCCACGATGTGAGCGAAGCCGATCCGACGTCGACGGAGCTAAAGAACGAGTCGATAGCTGAAATTGCCGCAGGCGATACACCAAAGGCTGTTGCCGGTGATGACTCCGAGGGAATTCGTGAGTTGGCCAAATCGTGGCCAGAAAGTGCGACTGATCAGAGCGGTGTTGAGGCGTCCAATAAAAATACTGGAGCCGAGTTCACAACTTCAACTGATTCGTTTGACGTTGGCGAGTTGTTGGAGGCTTCGGAACCACGTGCTACTGATGTCATCCCTTCCACGACCTCAGTCGATGGTTTCATCGATGACGCCACGTGGTATTCGATACAGGTTCAGGAGAGCCCGGAAGACGAAAATGCTGGATCTGAATCATCGATCCCGTCAGCGAAAACGAATGATACCGCAAGCGCTGCGGGCTCAGGTCCGGAATTGGACGAAGAAGCTATTAAGGCATTGGAATCCGAGCAACCGAAGCCCGCGGAAGCGCTTGGTTTACTCGCTGGGTGGAGGCGGAAACGCAAGACCTGGAAGGTTGATGAGGTTGACTTCAGCACCCCCACGCCTGCTATTGAGTCAAAGACCGAAGACTCGCCAATTGAGTCTTCGGTCATGAGCAGTGGAGACGCTGTTGACGTGCATACGAGTCGACCTGGTGCTGGCTCGGAATCTGCTGGTGCGGATAACCCCGCGACAACTGACCGGGAACCCGTTGCATTTTCCGACGAGTACGCGAACAAAGAATCTTGGACGGTTTCCATCTTGCGCGACTCGGGCAAACTCGCTAGTAGGGTCCGCGAGAGTGACAAGGTTATCGAAGACTCTTTGGGCCAGATCTCACAGGGCGTCGTGACATTCGTAAAAGAGGAGATGCATCGCCTCGATGGACTTGGTTCGAGCGAAGCGGCAGAGTTGATGTGCGAGCACTGTGTACAGCGCACTCACACAGCACTCTCTGATCGTACTTTGGAGAATCGCCGTAAAGAAGTTGCCTCGTCACCGGTTGAAGATGCAGACGTGATCTTCGTGGCCTCGTACCTCGTTCCTTCAGGTGAGGGACAGACGGTACAG
>CBDTVC010000046.1:0-10031 GCA_965363925.1 uncultured bacterium
GCGGGCGTGCTCCTTAAGATGGGGACATACGGGCTAGTTCGTTTTTGTCTGCCGTTCTTTCCGTACGCCGCTCAGAAGTACGCGATGCTTTTTGCAGTACTTGCCGTGATTGGAATTGTATACGGTGCGCTTGTGTCGCGGGCCCAACCGGATGCAAAGAAGCTAGTCGCCTACTCGTCAGTCAGTCACCTTGGCTTTGTGGTGCTCGGCATTTTCGCATTCAATATGGAAGCGATGCAGGGCGCCGTGATTCAAATGGTGAACCACGGAATCTCAACGGGAGCACTCTTCCTCCTCCTCGGAATGCTTTATGAGCGACGCCACACTCGATTAATGTCAGACTTTGGAGGCTTGGCGAAATCAGTTCCGATACTCTCATTCTTTATGGTATTCTCGGTACTGGCATCAGCCGGCCTTCCCGGGCTGAATGGTTTTGTAGGTGAGTTCTTAATATTGGTTGGATCCTTCAAGAGTGTTTTTGTTGGCAATCCAATCCTGATCGCTTTTGCCACGACAGGAGTTATTCTTGCCGCCGTTTATCTCCTCTGGATGGTCTATAAAGTATTCTTCGGGCCGCTTGACCGTGAGGAGAATCGCACGATGCCCGATTTGAACCTTCGGGAATTTGTACTAATTGCTCCTTTGGCGGTGCTGATGATTGTTATGGGGTTTGCGCCGAATTACTTTCTCAAGCAGAGTGAGACGACGACACAGTTTATTCTTGATACAATCTCCCGGAAGCAGGCTGAAACGCAAGCCGCTCAGAAGTCGGCTCTGGTTGCAGAACAAGCAGATGTTGTATGGGAATCAACTGCGGCTGCATCCAACTAAACTATTTTTGATTAACGATGCCCTCCGTACCAATCCTGCTTTGCACGAGACGATATTTTCGAGGAGTGTTACTGCTGCTCGCTTTGTCGTTCGTGGTTGTCGGTCAGGTAAACGCCTACACTCCGGATGATAGCAGTCCGAGTGACAAGAGTGGCGCTTTTTCCGAGGATGGCAGCAGTGCAGTTCGGGAAGCCTATACGCTAGCGGCATCGTCGCCTGAGAATTATGAGGCTGTTCAGGAGGCTGAGCAAGTGCAAGATGCGGAACACGCAGAGGCCGATGACGGCGGGGACGGGCACGGAGAGCTTCCTCCTGTTTGGCTTGTTATTCCGTTTGTAATTCTGCTGCTAATGATCGCGACAGGGCCCCTCTTCTACGCTCATCATTGGCACCACTACTATCCGTACTACGCAGTCGCTTTCGGAATAGTGGTCGCGGGTTACTATTTCTTAGTTATGCACACGGGCACTCCCGTGCTACATGCCATTGAGGAATATGTCGCGTTTATCTCACTTGTTGCGTCACTCTTCATTGCGGCGAGCGGGATATATCTCAAGGTGAACGCCCGCGGTACGCCGGTAAACAATGTACTTTTACTTTTTGCGGCGTCGTGTATTGCAAACGTTATTGCGACCACCGGCGCGGCCATGCTTTTTATCCGGTGCTATATGCGCCTGAACAAGGGACGAATCAAAGCTTACCATATCGTCTTCTTTATTTTTCTCGTCGCCAACATCGGAGGGGCGCTAACGCCGATTGGAGATCCCCCGTTGTTCCTCGGGTTCCTTCGCGGTGTGCCTTTCTTCTGGACGTTGGTCCACGTCTGGTACATCTGGCTTCCATCGACGATCCTGCTCCTGGGCATTTTCTACGTCATTGACAAACGGAATAAAGGGGTCAGCGAAGAGCCGGATCCGAATCAACCGACCATCGAGATCGAGGGCACGAAGAATTTTATTTGGATTGGTATTATTATCTGTTCAGTGTTTATCGATCCGAATGTTTTTGAGTGGGTCCCACGGTTACATTTTGGTTCAGTCCACCTACCGTTTGGGATTCGAGAAGTGATTATGCTCTCGGTTGCATTCGCCGCCTTCAAGACCGCGAACAAAGAGATACTTGAGAAGAACGACTTCAACTTTGAGCCGATTCGGGAAGTTGGATGGTTGTTTCTCGGAATCTTCGCGACCATGCAGCCAGCTCTGGCCACGATTGCGCATTTTGCCCAGGTCAATGCAGATTCGCTCAATATCGGCACCTTCTACTGGGGTACCGGTGGATTGTCGGCCGTTCTGGACAATGCACCAACATACTTGAACTTTCTGTCAGCGTCGATGGGCAAGTTTGGTTTCGATGTCAATACACCGTCGTCCGTGGCGGCCTTCTCGGCCGACCCAGCGGGTGGATTCTATCTCCAGGCGATCTCAGTCGCAGCAGTGTTCTTCGGTGCAATGAGTTATATCGGTAACGCGCCAAACTTCATGGTGAAGGCCATTGCGGAGGCAAACGGAATTGAAACGCCATCGTTTGTCGGCTACATCGTTCGTTATTCTATTCCAATTCTGCTGCCCGTCTACTTCGTGATTTATGTGATCTTTTTTAGCGGGTGGGTTCTTTGAGCAAGCGCGGGCCTCTTTCTGAGGCGGATATTCATGATGCACTTAAAGGGCTGCCAGGATGGATCCTCAAAGATGATCAGATTGAAAAGACTTACTCGTTCGATACGTTTCGAGATGCGGTGGCGTTCATTGTTCGGTTGTCGTTTGAAGCCGAATCAATTGATCATCATCCGGCTATCAAGAATGTGTATAGCCGCGTATCGATCGCATTGACAACACATGACGCAGGCAATCGGGTTACGCAAATGGATCTCGACCTTGCCGAAGCGATAGAGGCCATAGCTTGAAACGTTTTGCTTGAAATTTATTGCTTGAAATTTATTGCTTGAAATGTTTCGCCTTGTCTGGTCTGGCGAATCAACTACACACGAACAAACCTTAGCCGGTTAACTGACTACATGGATCTCGCAGGCGCATACGATACACTACCGAGTGATCTCGGTGCCTCGCTTACTCTCGTGCTTCTCTCGCTCACGGCGCTTGTCACCGTCGTGTGGGATGCCTATAGCCCCAAGCATCGGATGTTGCCGTGGTTTGTTGCTGCGGTTATGCTGGTTGGCGTTGTGGTCGAACTCTTTAGTGTTAGCGACCCGTCTTCTACGGCGTTTTACGGCATGATCTACGTGGGAGGATTTGCTTCCTTTGTCAAGATATTGATTGTAGGTGGCTCGCTCTTGTCGGTGATACTGTCGATTTCATACCTCGAGAAAAGCGGTCACAATATCGGTGAAGTCTATTCGCTGATTCTGTTTGCAACCGTCGGAATGATTGTACTTGGCACCGCCAATAATCTCATTGCGATCTTTGTTGGTCTTGAAACAATGTCGATCTGCCTCTACGTGATGGCGGGTCTCGTGCGGGAAGACGAAGGCGGCAACGAATCGGCCCTTAAATACTTCATTCTCGGCGCGTTTTCGACTGGATTCTTTCTGTATGGTATCGCCCTCATTTACGGTGCAACTGGATCGATGTACTTGAACGAGATTTCCGCTGCGGTTGGATCTAGTGGATCAATACTCTTTTGGGGCGGACTTTCGTTGCTGTTAGTCGGCTTCTTGTTTAAGGTCAGTGCTGTGCCGTTCCACATGTGGACTCCCGATGTATATCAAGGGGCGCCTACGACGCTCACGGGGTTCATGTCGACGGCTTCGAAGACTGCCGCCTTTGCGTCACTGATTCTTGTATTAATGCACATTTTGCCGACCGAGAAGTGGACGAATGCGCTCGCAGTGATAGCCGTGATCACAATGGTGCTAGGCAACCTCCTGGCCTTGGCGCAACCAAACGTCAAGCGAATGCTTGCCTATTCGTCAATCGCGCACGCGGGCTATATACTTGTCGGGCTCGCGGCTGGGACTGCCGATGGTTATTCGGGAGCTTTGTTCTATCTGCTGGTATACACCATAATGAACATTGGTGCCTTTGGTGTCATGTCGGTGCTCGAGTGGGACGGCGTAACAGGGAGAATCCAGACGCTAGACTCCTTGTCCGGAATCGGTTACAAAAGGCCGCTACTCGGAATCACGATGGGATTCTTCATGTTTAGTTTGACCGGCTTTCCTCCGCTAGGAGGTTTCTTTGGTAAGTATGCCGTGTTCGCACCGGCCGTTTCTGCCGGGCTCACGTGGTTGGTCATCGTTGGCCTTCTTTCAAGTGCAGCATCGGCCTATTATTATCTCCGTGTGCTCTACGTATTCTGGATGAAGAAGCCTGAAGACTCTCCGGATTCTGCGATTGCCGCTCGTACCTCGTTTAATGTTCCTGCGCCCGCAGCTGCCGTTCTTGTGTTTTGCGCCGTACTGTTGCTTGTTCTCGGCGTGTATCCCGGCCTAATGGAATTGACGTCGAGCTTCTTCTCTGCGGACGGATCGATGGCCCTTCTGCCGTAAGCGTTCAACAAACTATCTGCTGGCATGGAAGATCTGATTAAAGAGTTTATTCCCAATGCATCGGGGATGGGTTTGTACGTAGTTCCACAGATTCCTGACGAAAAGCTTAACAACGCAATTCAGGATTTTGCCCATGGCATGAACCCGTCTGAAGTAATAGCGCTCTATGACGCGACGTTGATGGGTAGTGCGAAAGATGGGGCACTGTTCGGCGCAGATAGATTCATCTTCCAGAACACCGACCTTGAGTCGCCGCAGATTATCCGATATGAGGACATTGTTCGAGTGTCCACGAAACGTCGTTTTCTATCGGGGCGCAAGGTTCTGCTGGATGTCAACCAGGGGCGCGCAACTGTAACGCTCAAGATTGACTTCTCGGGCAAGCCAAAGGCCGCGCAATATGTGACTCGCTTTCTGCATGAAGCGATGATGCGGGCCATCTCGGATGTTCATGACGAGGCCGTCACGTCAGCAAAAAAGCGCGCATACGGAACAAAAACGGATGCAGACAGCGTAATAAGTGCACTAGATGAGTTGTTGGCTGCGCGAAAACTCTCTCTGGTAGACTACGAGCGATTGGTAGATCTACTGGAGGGCGGGGAAGACTGATTCCGTTCTTTCCCCGGGGGGTGGATCTCGGAGATTAACCCACTCGTTGGCTTCTGCTGGCAACTCAAGCGGTTTGTATTGGATCGCGTCGTTTTATTCGGCCACAGCCGACGCACGAAGTCACTCGCTAGTGATCGTTTTTACATAATCTAACCAGGAGACCTGTAGATGGCTTTCGAACTTCCCAAACTGCCCTACGCGTTTGACGCCCTTGAGCCGCACATCGATGCGCGCACGATGGAAATTCATCATGGCAAGCACCACCAAGGGTATGTCAACAAGCTGAATGCTGCACTTGACGGACACGCTGACCTTCAGGAAAAGTCGGTTGAATCTATTCTTAAAGACATCAAAGCGGTCCCTGAAAGTATTCGTCAGGCAGTGATCAATAACGGCGGTGGGCACGCAAATCACAGCCTTTTCTGGACAGTTCTCTCACCAAATGGTGGTGGAGAACCGGGTGGTGAACTCGCGTCCGCAATAAGCGCGACATTTGGTTCGTTCGAAAATTTCAAAAACGAATTTAACACGGCAGCCACCTCCCGGTTTGGGAGCGGATGGGCTTGGTTCGGCGTTACCGCTGATGGGAAGGTGCACGTCGGGTCGACGGCGAATCAGGATAGTCCAATCATGGCTGGTCATGCTCCGTTTATGGGACTGGATGTTTGGGAGCATGCCTACTACCTAAACTATCAGAACCGCCGCCCCGATTACGTTAATGCGTTTTGGAATATTGTCAATTGGGACGAAGTTGCAAAGCGGTTTGCGGCTGCAAAATAGCGCTCTGTACTTTTTCGTTAGTTGGAAGCGTTGACTGGTTGTTCGTTTTCTCCCCGGGGTACTCGATCCCTCGTACCCCGCTGAGAAGCTAGTTGATCTCGACGAAGCACGTCAAAGGCAATAGTGCTGCTAGTTCCTGCAGGTGTCTTGATAAACAAGGACGCAATTGACTTTACAAGCAATTGACTTTAAAGGCATTGGACTTATCAAAGTTAATTGCTCTTCCGGCGGATATTGATTTCGAGGTAGTGTCAGCATCAGGCTACACCGAGGCAACCGAATCGCTTTGGTCGCGGTACCTCACTGACGAAGAACAAGTTCGACGCAAGAGCTTCAAGAGTCCGCGCCGTCGTCTGACCTTTACCATGGGTCGGGTGGCGGCGCGTCGTTTATTGTCGCGTCGCCTCGCGATACCAGAAACTGCCGTCAATCTCGTTATTCATGAAAGTGGAGCCGTTGACGTTGACGGGTTTGATGGATTCTTGTCAATCACGCACACCGACGAAACAGCGGTTGCCGCAGTTTCGGGTCAGCCAATCGGGATAGACATTGAATCCCATGCTGAGCGGGCGGACGACCTGTACAAGTACGTTCTTACAGAATCTCAATACCCGCTCCTTGGTCGGTCAGGACTCGACAGGAATAGCACTGTGCTGATCTGTTGGGTCGTAAAGGAAGCTGTTGTAAAGGGAATGAGGACTGGCCTCCGCACTTCACCTGCAGAATTGGACATTGAGTTGGACTTTACAACCGGAATTGGACGTGTTTTTGTGACAGACGGGTCTGAATGGGCAATTCGCTACTGCCGCAGCGACAACAATCACTTTGCATGCGCGTTTCCCGTCGAGAGGGAACTCAAAAGGCACAGTTTGACATAGCAATACGCCTATAGCCTGGGTGCGGCCGAAGCAACCAAAAAGATGCTACCGCATTGACACCACTAGCCTTCTCGCCAATACGTTCTATCGTATGGAAACGTCTGCCTACCGATCGAAGAATCAAATCCGATTTGTAACTGCCGCAAGTTTGTTTGACGGCCACGACGCCGCGATTAACATTATGCGTCGAATTCTACAAGCTTCCGGTGCCGAGGTAATCCATCTCGGCCATAACCGGTCGGTAGTAGAAGTTGTCGAGACGGCGATCGAAGAAGACGCGCAGGGGATTGCAATTTCATCCTATCAAGGCGGGCACATCGAGTATTTTAAGTACGTCTGTGACCTACTGCGCGAAAGGGGAGCCAGTGAGATCAAAGTATTTGGCGGCGGGGGTGGAGTAATTGTTCCAAGCGAGATTGAGGAACTCCATGCATACGGAGTAACTCGGATATTCTCTCCGGATGATGGCATGACGCTTGGTCTACAAGGAATGATCAACGTCATGTTGCGGGAGTGCGACTTTCCTACAGTCGGCCGCCTAAATGGCGAAGTCGCCCGCATTACAACCCGCGATCCCCGCGTCGTTGCAAAAATTCTATCGGCTGTCGAACAATCCGCAGTCAGGTCTGAGAAAATGGTCCTGACTCTTGAGTCGGAACCAGGTGAAGAAGCTTCTACTGACGTGGACCATCCGATTCCCGTTCTTGGAATAACGGGAACCGGAGGAGCAGGGAAATCAACATTAACGGATGAGTTGGTTCGTCGATTCCTGAATGATTTTGACGACATCAACATTGCCGTCCTCTCCGTTGATCCGTCCCGCCGGCGAACAGGTGGCGCGCTATTGGGTGATCGGATTCGCATGAATTCGATCTATGGGAAAAATACGAACCGTGTGTACATGCGGTCGTTTGCGACGAGGCAGGAACATCGTGCTACATCACAGGCGCTTTCAGAATCCGTCCGCGTCTGTAGAGCTGCCGGTTACGATCTCATTGTAATCGAGACGGCTGGAATCGGACAGAGCGATACCGAAATCATTGATATCGCGGATGTAAGCCTCTACGTGATGACGCACGAGTTTGGTGCGCCTACGCAGCTGGAAAAGATCGGCATGCTCGATATGGCCGATTTTGTCGCGATTAATAAATTCGAAAAACGCGGTAGTGAGGACGCGTTGCGCGACGTTCAGAAACAGATGCAACGTAATCGCGCAGCCTTCTCGCAAAGCCCCGAAGAAATGCCTGCATTCCCGACAATGGCATCGCATTTCAACGACCCCGGTGTATCGAGATTGTATCTCGCCATACTTGACCGCCTGAATGCTGATTATGCGTTTGCCCGTAACTCGGCGATATACGACGTTGCGAGCTTGCCGGAAATTGACTCGGCGGCGTTGGCAATCATCCCTCCGAAACGTCAGCGGTATCTCGGCGATATTTCCGATACGCTGAGGTCCTATCACACGTGGGTTGATGCGCAGGTTTCGTTAGCACGAAAATGGGGCGAGGCGGGCGGTGCACTCCGCCAAATCCGTAAGTGGGACCCGGAGGACGCCGAGGTGGTTGGCGCCAGGCTGTTACAGATGAAGGAGCACTGGTGGGACAAACTTGATAGTCGATGCAGGACGATTCTTGAGCACTGGGATGAGACAAAGTCTCAGTATTCCGGAGACCAGTTTATCTACAAGGTCCGTGGTCGGGAAGTAAAGGTCCCGCTCGCGACCGAGTCGCTGTCTGGCTTGCGGATCCCTCGCGTTTCGTTGCCAAAGACCGAGGCCCCTGGCGAGAGACTTCGATTTGCACTTCGCGAAAATCTTCCCGGCTACTTCCCGTTCACTGCAGGTGTGTTTCCGTTTAAGCGGACTGGTGAAGACCCGACAAGGATGTTTGCCGGTGAAGGAAACCCCGAGAGGACAAACCGCCGATTCCACCTCGTTTCTGAGGGATTGCCTGCGAAACGACTTTCGACTGCATTCGATTCGGTAACACTTTACGGTTTTGATCCACACGAACGCCCTGACATCTATGGCAAGGTCGGCAATGCAGGTGTTTCTATCTGTACGCTCGACGACATGAAGAAACTGTATTCCGGATTCAATCTGTGCGACCCGGCTACGTCGGTATCGATGACGATTAACGGTCCGGCACCGATGATTCTCGCGATGTTTATGAATACGGCTATCGACCAGCAGATCGAATTTGTGCTACGCGAAGAGGGGAGGTGGATGGATGCCAACGCAGTCATACGGTCGCAGTTAAGTGCGTCGAGGCCCGAGTATATACCTTGTGGTCCAAACGGGAGATTGAGCGAACTACCTCCGGGCCACGATGGTACGGGGTTGGGTCTTCTCGGAACGAACGGGAAGCAGCTTGTAGAGTGGGGAGTTATTTCTGCGGCAGAATATGATACGATCACTGCGCGCACCTTAAACGTCGTGAGAGGGACGGTGCAAGCCGATATTCTCAAAGAAGATCAGGCCCAGAATACGTGTATCTTTTCAACACAGTTTGCTTTGCGTCTGATGGGCGATATCCAGCAGCACTTCATCGATAATGACGTTAGGAACTACTATTCGGTTTCGATTTCTGGGTATCACATCGCGGAGGCCGGTGCAAATCCAATTTCGCAGCTTGCGTTTACTCTATCAAATGGATTTACGTTTGTTGAGTACTACTTGGGACGCGGAATGGACGTGGATGCATTTGCCCCAAACTTGTCGTTCTTTTTCTCGAACGGACTCGATCCCGAATACACAGTGATCGGTCGCGTCGCGCGTCGCATCTGGTCCGTGGCAATGCGTGATCGGTATGACGCCAACGAACGTAGTCAGAAGTTGAAGTATCACATACAGACTTCGGGTCGAAGCCTCCACGCAAAGGAGATTCAATTCAATGATATCCGAACGACGTTGCAAGCGCTCCTGGCCATCTATGACAACTGTAATTCGCTCCACACCAATGCGTATGACGAAGCGATTACAACGCCGACCGAAGAGAGTGTGCGCAGGGCTATGGCTATTCAACTGATCATCAATCGGGAATTGGGACTGGCGAAAAATGAAAATCCGCTCCAAGGTTCATTTATCGTTGACGAATTGACCGACCTTGTCGAAGAAGCAGTGTTGATAGAGTTTGATCGACTGAATGATCGTGGCGGGGTGCTCGGAGCGATGGAGACTATGTATCAACGTTCTCGGATTCAGGAAGAATCACTCTTCTACGAGCACAAGAAACATAGTGGAGAGCTTCCGATCATCGGAGTGAACACCTTCTTTGCGCCGGATTCGGATGAAGCTGAGAATTCGCAAGAAGAGGTAGCGCTGATGCGGTCCTCCGATGAGGAGAAGCAGATTCAGATTTCAAATCTACGGGCGTTTCAGAAGCGCAACATGGGTGAATCTGATGCTGCCATTCGGTCCCTAG
>CBDTVC010000047.1:0-9890 GCA_965363925.1 uncultured bacterium
TTTGCTGATCGCTCGGCCGTCCCGGGCTTCGAAAGCTACACCTACACGATTGCAGCATTCGAAGATTTCAACGGTGATGGGGTATACACGACAATTTCAGATTACGAGTCGCGGATTGACACACAGTTTCATTCTGATTTCGGCTGGCGTGGAAATTTGACACCGCCGGGAAACGTTAGTGCGACAGATGGACAATACAGCGATCGAGTTGTGGTTACCTGGAACGACCGCTCCGACTCGGAAGCAAGCTACCGGATCTATCGAAACAACGCGCTCGTCGGGACAGTAGGGGCGGACGAGGTCGAGTTCACCTATTTGACCGGAGCCACGAGCGTTGATAATTATTGTGTCGCAGGAGTTGGCGGCGGGGTTGAGTCGGTTCAAGGCTGCGATGAAGGTCGAGCAGGTGGTCTTTCACGACCCGAAGATGTTGCTGCTACCAATGGTCTATACGATGATCGCATCGCGGTTACCTGGGTTGATCCATCAGCAACTGAAAATGGATTTGAAGTATTCAGAGACAATATTCTGTTGGCCACAGTTGCAGCGGATGTCGAGGAATACAGCGACGTTTCTGCGGTTCAGGGTACTGCCTACGACTACTGCGTTGGGGCATTCAGTGACGCTGATCCACTAAGCCCGGTACGATCGGACACCACATGTGCGCCGGCTGCGGGTCTACGCGCAACGGTCCTTGACCCAACAAATCTAACGGCGTCCAAGGGCGACTTCGAAGATCGAGTGGAACTGTCGTGGTCGAATCCTTCCACGACCGCGATGTTGTTTATGGTCTACAGCAACAACGTGCTGATTCAGGTGCTCGACTACAACATGACGTCGACCATCGATATAGAAATTGCTTCGGACGTTGACGTCAACTATTGCGTAAGCGCAGCGACGGTAACAACGGCGAACGCGGTGATCATGCAAGGCCGGGTGGCCCAGGTGCTGGACACTATTTCGATGGAGGATGCCGTAAGCCGGACAACCGGCGAGGCGCCTGCAACGTTGGAAAGCAAACTCACGGCGGTCCGCGCTGTGTTTGGTCAAACAGCAAGTAGCACCAATGTGCTCGGAATAGAAGGACTCGTTGAATCAGGTCAAATTTGCGACATCGGTAGCCGCTCGCTACTACCTCCAACGGACGTGGTTGCCACTGACAATGGCTTTGAAAGTCATGTCGAGGTGAGCTGGTCTGATAACTCGTCGTTCGAGTCCGGATATAACATCTTCAGGTCAGGAACGGCAGCGCCGATTGCCGAGATTTCAGCCAATCGCACGACTTACGAGGACTACACCGGCACGCCGGGTATGAAGTTTGACTATACCGTACAGGCTCTTGACGCGCGCGGCATATCTACTTCAGCGACTGATTCGGGCCTACGTACCCTCGAGCCGCCGACCGCGCTAACAGCGAGTGACGGAACGAGCGAAAGCGAAGTAGCACTTGATTGGAAAGACAATTCTAGTGCTGAAGTCGGTTATCGAATTTATCGACGTGATGCGGGCATTGATCCGTACGTCGAAATCGCTCTCACCGGGAAGAACGAACCCGCTTATGCGGATATGGCGTTTGCTAGCAATGAAATGGCAAAAACGTTCGACTACAAAGTCGTTGCGTATGATCAGTACGGCGAGTCGCTTGCCGCGACGAATCCAGGCCGAACGATGCTGGAGAAGCCAGCAAACGTAAATGCGTCGGATGTCTACGACAACAAAGTTGTGGTCGTTTGGGTTGACCGTTCTGATGTCGAAGACTCGTATCTCGTGACGCGACGGCCGTACGAATCCGCCGGAACAGCAACGACGATCGCTACAGTACTGACCGATCTGCCGACGACATTTGTGGATCTATCAGGCGGAGCTGAGCGATACGAATACTGCGTAGTTGCACAATTGACTTCGGGCGTCACATCTGATCCCGTCTGTGACCTTGGAAAGCAGTTCACAATCGATGGAGGTGGTGGTGGCACCACGACGGGTAGCGAAGCGGTCAAGATCACGGCTGCTCCTTACCCGACAAACAACAATGCAGAGGGTGTTCGATTCGGTGCGAGTGTCGCAATCAGCGGCACAAACGCGATCATTGGATCCCCGGGCGGAAATCCATTCGTCGTCTCCGGACTTAAGCTGTACTTCAACAGTAACGGACGGGGACAGGCATTCCCTTTCGTTGGAATTAATCCAACGACAAACGACTGGGGTATGGATGCACCGTTGCCGCTAACGCCACCACAAGGGCTATTTGGTGCCTGGCAGGGCGCGGAGTACGGTCGGTCAGTTGATATCAGCAACAACTATATGGTTGTTGGCGACCCGCACAATGACAATGACGGGAGCGGTGTGTTCGTGATCTACAGGCGCGACGGTAATAGCTGGAATCAGATTAGGCGTCACGGAAATGGTGGCGGCCTGGTCAACACTGGATATTCGGTTGCGCTCACGAACGAATTTGTCGCGATCGGCGACAATCAGTTTTCAACCACAAAATCGGGTCACGGCCAAGTAACGATCTGCGACGCCGTTAATCAAAGCAATTGTGACCGGAACCAGGACGTTCCGAGACTCGAAGAACTTATTCCGACGAGTGAACAAGCAGTCGATGCCGGCTTCGGGTCTGCAGTTGATATCATGCGCGACGGCAACGACTTGTTCGTGATTGCTGGCGCACCTGGTGACGACAAGGCCCACATCTTCACCTGCAACATCGTAAACACGCAGGTTCTTTCCCCCCCTTTCCCCCCACAAGACGCAAAGGCTGGATGTAGCGTGACTTCAGATTGGTCGAAAGTGGTGACGTTGGATTCCCGCTTTGCGCCCGGCTCTGGTTTTGGCGAAGCAGTGGCGATTAACCGCAATATCGCGGTGGTCGGCACACCCGGAGCGAGGGGTATTGCCGTGTATCAGCGGACAGGCGCAGATTGGCCGGAAGTGCAGGCAACTTCAAAAGCGGATGACGCAGGTTTTGGTGCTGCACTAGCGCTGTTGGACAATGTAATTCTGGTCGGAGCGCCGTTTGCGAACGTCTCGGGAATCGACAGCGCTGGTACGATGTACGTATTTGACTTTGATCCTGGGACCACGCAAACCAGCGAGCGCGTACAATATGACGCACGTGCTGGTGGAGAGGTACTCGAGTTTGCACACTTTGGAGCGTCGGTGGCATTTGACGGAATTAATTATCTGGTGGGTGCTCCGGGAGATGACGGCGCCACGGAAGGATCCGGTGCGGCTTATTCGATCCCTGTAGGGTTTGAGCCGCCGAAGACCGCAGTAATTCCGAGAGGAGTAGACCTTGTGACGCCGGGACGAATTCGTGCTTCCGATGGGACCGCAGCGGATCGAATTCAGATTCGATGGGACGATGAAAGTGAAGATGAGGACGGGCACATCGTGTACCGCGGCAATGACGATGGCACCTTTGACCGGCTTGCGGAGGTGACACCCAACATCGAGTTCTTCGATGACTTCGATGCTGCTCCGGGTGAAGCGTACAATTATTGCGTGGCGGCCTATTTCGGTGGCTCGGAAACGGACCAATCTTGTGACATTGGCTGGCGGCCACCTAACGGAACCATTTCCGGGCGTATTGCGGAGCAGTTAGGAAACGGTACCGAAGGCGCTACGGTTTGCATCGCTCCTGATCCAAACAAATCGTTGCTTTTTGATGGCGGCGGCGGATTCCTTGAGGCACCTGTCGGAGAAGAGCTAAGCCTGGACGCGAATTTCTCGATCGAGGCGTGGATCCGACCGCACGATGTTTTAGGGACCCAATACATTGTTGCGAAGGAAGATGACTGGGGACTATCGCTTGTTGGTAACAAGCTGCAGTTCTCGCTTTTCCGTGACGCGGGTGGTGATGACATTCTTGATACGCGGGACATCGTGGCGGGAGAATGGACGCATGTTGCGGCTTCGTTCCGTAGAGAAGCCCCCACCAATGACGTGACGTTATTTATCAATGGTGTAGCAGGGCCCCCGGAAGTCGTCCTGAATCTTGCAAAACTCGCTGGCGATACGCTAACAATTGGGCACCGCGGAGACCGGATCGATCCGATCTCAGCCACCTTCTTTGAAGGCGAAATTGATGAGCTGCGCATTTGGAATGGTCCTCGCACGGAGAGTCAGATTACACCGCTCATGATGGTTCCGTTGACCGGCGAAGAGGAAAACCTCCTGGGGTACTGGCCGCTGGATCAAGGCAATCGATTCGTCGCACCAGATCTCTCGGCCTCTGCTAACCATGTTAAGCTTATAAATGGCGTATACCTGGCTGATCAGGGTACCAAACTTGAGGTGTGCACGGTTACGGGCGACGATGGGAATTACGCTATCTCAGGAATTCGATACGGGGAGATGCAGGAATTCAACGTCATCCCGACTCGTCCGGGCCGAGAGTTCTCGCCATCCTTCAAGAAGATCACGTTGGCTGTCGAAACTCCAGTTCAGAACGAAATATTCTTCACGGATATCACGGCGTATGGCGTTTCCGGTCTGGTCCAATTCGTAGACGTGGTCGGCACCGAGACCTTCACCTGTGCGGTTCCGGACGTCGTCATGCATGCAAGCAAGGGCAACGTGGCATCCGACGACAACGTCAAAAACAAGACACGAGCGGACGGCAGTTTCGCAGTCTCAGTTGACCCGAGTATTGACGACACAGACACGTGGTTCTTCATACCGACGTATGTCGACCTTTCGAATGGGGGCGTAATACACGAGTTCCAACCCGAGTACATCGAATCGCCGGTCAATGCACCGAAGTCGGGTGTCAATTTCAACGACCTGACGCGATATTCACTTACGGGTAACTTTACCGGTGGCGATCCAGCAACGTGCCATAAAAACATCGGGGAAGCGAGAATTCGACTCTATACACAGGACGGTTGTTACAATCGCGAGTTCACGGTGAACAGCGCCGCGCTGAATGGGGAGTTCCCGGATCTTGACTTACCGCCGCTCAAATATCTCATGGAGGTTGTTGAAATTACCAACCCAGGAGACCTAATCCCTCAAGAACGTTTTGACGATATCAAGAAGTTCTTCACAGATCTTGGGGCAGTTGAAGTGGATATGACAAAGGGTCCGCTCGAAAGAAGCCTGATCTATCGCGCTCCGCTTACGCTTCGGATTGTCGGTTTGGAGGAAGGTGTCAATTCGTGCGTCGCTACAGGGATTATTCAGAAAGACGAAGACGGTAATCCACTGCGAACGCTACCGGATGTTAAAGTCATTCCGGAGTTTGGCTTCCAGCCGCTAAGCATTGAGGTAATGGAGGACTACGGTAATGGCGAGTTGTGTGGTGTTGAAACAGGAACGGTTACCATCTTCGATGCAATTGCAGATAGGGTTGATGCAGACTCGACTGTTGCATTGACCGATGGTGTCGTCGACTATTCAACGTTCGGCGCTTCTCCAAACATTTTCTCCGGTGCACGTATTCAGGGTGTAGATCGTTCTTTCCAGAAACCACTTACGGTTGTCGCGCAAGTCGAAGGACGAAAGACTCTCGTGAATACTGAATGGGCTTTGGTCCTGGGAGCACGCGAGCGATCATCGACCTTTGTGTCGGCCACAACGGAAGAATTCCCGCTATTGATCCTTCACGATCCGCCGGGGTCAAACTCGTACGCCTTCATCGAGGAAGGGAATAAGATGTGTACGACCATATCGAATACCAAACTCACCGGTGGTGGGGCTGGACTCGACCTGGATGTTATGATCGGATTCAAGGCGGGTGTTGGGTTCTCATTTGGTGCTCACTTCGACTTAGAGGGTGGGGCGGGCTTCTACATCACGACCCGGACCACTTTTGGTCGAGACAACACTGAACTGGACGGCGAGAATATCGAGATCTGTCTGACCACGACAGAGCGTTTGAATACGTCGAACGATATGACGTGGGTGGGTGAAGATATTTTCATGGGCGTGGCCCTGAACTTGATCTTTGCGATTGCTGATCAGCTTGAGCTTGAGAATTCCTGCTCGCTCACGTTGAACGAGATTCTTGCAACGGACCTTGACAATGCTGAGCCGTTCGAAACCACGTACATGTACGGTGCGAGTCACATCGCATTGTCGCTCATTCCTGAGCTGGAAAACTTGATTCGAATCGGCGGTGATGCTACGGTTAGTGGCGAAATAAACGAAGTGAAAACCACTGTGAGGCTGGAAGAGGCCGTGCAGAATTGGAAAGATCACTTGAAACTGAATGAAAACCTGATCTCCGATGGTATCTCAGCATCTACTGAAAACAGATCGTTTAGCGGTGGGACTGAGTTCTCGCACGTAGAGACGGCGGACACCACTAGAGTGACGGACCTGGAGTCCAGAAGAATTTACTTCGATAGCGAGACCTCCACTGGCCTCATCGCCTCGATAGGCTATGATCAGAAAATTGGAATCGCATTTGATATACGTTCAGAATGGAATTACGAGAAAAAATCGACGGAGGGTACGTCGCAAAGTATCGGCTACGTCCTCTCTGACGGTGATACAGGGGATTATTTCTCTGTCGATATCGGTGATGATCCACGATATCACACCAAGGTGTTTGAAACCAAGAGTGGTCGCAGCTCGAATCCATGGGAAGGCAACACACAGAAACGGGACAATCCGATTATCACGGTTGACCCACCTGTGATGTTCGACGTCGATCCCGAACTCGGAGCACATTTCGAGCTCACGCTTATCAACGGAAGCGAAAGCAACGAACGGCGGCAGTACACGATGGCAGTGCCAGGTGAAACGAATCCGTTCAACCTTGGCCTCACGGTCACGGGCGACCTTCTGGGTGGACAACGTCTCGAGACGTTCCTCCTCGATCCGGGCAAGGCCATCACGATTAACTTAGACGCGCTACGGGTGTCACCTCCATTTGCGTACCGGGACGTTGGTGTGATATTGTACCCGGCTACGGAGATGGACATCTGGCTTGCAGATACGCGACAGGATTTTGCCTTGTCAGACACTGCGTTCTTCAGCGTATTTTATGATTCAACTGGTGGAAACGTGTTGACCTCTGTTCTGGCTGAAGGTTGGAACTGGGTATCCATAAACCGACCAGCTGATCAGGTGGACTCAGTATTTAAGCGAGTTCAATTTGCACATGGGGATCTACTTCGAAACCAGAGTTCGTACAGCGAATACGATTCAACACGGGGATGGGTCGGTGAAATCGATGAGATCAGGCCGGGACAAGGTTATCGGCTTAAAGTGCAGAATCCAGGATTCTTGCGGATGACCGGGGAAGCAATTGAATCAGAACAAGCGATTGAATTGACTCCAGGCTGGAACTGGGTCGGTTACATGCCGACGCGACGGGCGCATCTTGGAGAAGCACTGGCTTCACTCGGCAAGAACGTTATGGCCGGAGATGCAGTTGTCG
This sequence comes from uncultured bacterium, assembly GCA_965363925.1. GTDB lineage: Bacteria > Bacteroidota > Rhodothermia > Rhodothermales > JABDKH01 > JAGQWL01. Next base: position 7,388 of record CBDTVC010000047.1, read on the forward strand.
GGCAGGACGGTTTTGCTCAATACGTTAACGGTGTTGGTTGGGTTGGCACGCTCACCGAGATGAAACCCGGTGAGAGCTATGCCATTTACCTAACGGGCGATGCGGATTTGCTTTATCCGCTTGAACCAACAAATGAAGAAGCGCCAGTTATCGCTCCGAGAGAAACGACTGTTCGTGGGCCGGAATGGAAAGTTGTGTCAGAAGAATTCACGACGTCCATGACAGTGGTTGCCGAGATCCAGATGAGCAGCGTGCCCCTTGAGCAAACCACAACGAAGATCGCCGTCTTTGAGGACGATGTGATTCGCGGGGTTGGTGAAGTACACTACGTGAAGGCACTCGACAAACATCTCGCGTTTATTCAGATCTACGGCGAGTTCGACGAAGAGGCTGAAATGGTAGTGCACGTCTACGACGGTGAAGAGGACGTTCTGTACGAGGCTGTGGCCACGATCAGCTACGAGGCACAGAAGATGATTGGTCAACCCGCTCAACCCGTCATGCTGGACCTCGCGATGGCTGGTCTCGCGCCTGAACTTCTGGATCTTCCAGAATTGATCGCGCTGCATCCGAACTATCCGAATCCATTCCGTGAGACAAGTACGATCGCCTATGATCTACCTGAAGCTTCGGTTGTTCAGATTGGTGTGTATGACCTCCTCGGCAGGCGTGTAGTTCTGCTGGTCGACGGCGAGCAGGCGGCAGGTAGGCACAAAGCCGTGTTCGACGCTAAACGACTCGCAAGTGGAATCTACTTCTATCGAATGGAGGCGGGTGACTTCAAGGAAGTCGGTAAGATGATTATTGTGAAGTAAGACCAATCTCTGACCGTAACACGTAAACGCCCGGGTCGAAGTTCATACTTCGACCCGGGCGTTTTTATGAACTGGCGCAGCCCCGGGCGATTCCACTCAACGGGTATTGTTGCTCTGGGCTGGTAACAGCGCGACGTCATACCCTCTTTCGGTAGGAGGGCGGTGCACGAGGCGCTGAACGTCCTTTTGTCCAGGTGTCGCTACTTCCTCAACACGATAGTCCTCATTTCTGCGAACTTCTTTCCAGTCACATGGATCACGTATACACCACTCGCAAGCGACGACGCATCGACGACCATCTGCTGCGTTTCGTTCGGCGGTACCTCATCGTCATACAGTGTGCGGACATGCCGACCAAGTGCGTCATATAGTCTCACCTGTACGTCTTGCCGCTCCTTCACCGCAAGCGTGAACCGGGTTCGCGTGCTAAATGGATTTGGGTACGACTCACCGAGTATGTAGTCGCCATTTAGTTCGACCACAACCTCTACTTCATTCGTGAAGCTCGTTGCACCGTTGGAATCGATCTGCTTCAGCCGAAATGCGTATCGACCGTAGTCAAGTGTGGCCACTCTGAACCTGTAAACAAACTCTTCGGCGGCCGTCCCCCGGCCCTCGACAAACCCCGCAGATTTCCATGACAGTCGCCCCGTTTTCTCTGTTACTGGAGCGAGCTGCACTTCAAATCCGACATTTTCTGTTTCCGAAGCAATACGCCATGAAAGCAGCACATCTTGCCCGGTGACTACGCCATCGAATGAGACCATTTCAACCGCGAGCGAGACGTCAAAGGCATGAGCACCGAGATCGACTGGTGTAAAATTCGCTCTCAACTTCCCTTCAATATCATTGATGACTCCCGTCCCGGATACTCCCGCCATATCAATCGCACTGGAGTTCGTTGTCAGGTCTATGGCCGATACTAGTGCGTACGCGGGATCAGCCGAGATCGAGTTGGCATCTTTCCCGTTTGCAGCCTGAAGCGCAGCAAGATCGGTGCGATCGCCGTTCCAATCGGCCAGGTTTGCGCCGCTAGTGTAGTAGTCATTGTAATCCAGCGTGGCGATCGCCGCAGTAGCCGCCCCGACATCGAGCGCATAACCACCACCCGGAGTTGCCAGAATGTTATTACGGACATCAATGTTGCTCCCGCTATTAAGGAAGAACGCCGATGCCGACGGACCAGTGCTCGCAACGTTTACGGAATTGTGAAATACTTGCTGGTAGGAGCTGTTGCCAACCAGAGCAATGCCATATCCCGTCGACGTTCCGGCCATCGAAACGAAGTTGTTTGCAACCAGCCCCTGGCTTCCCGAAGTCCCGTTGCTTGCATTGATACGTATTCCTGACCCGTACTTGTCAAGAAGAATTCGATTACTGGCAACCTCAATCGCACCATCGCAGTCATTCAGGTAGACCCCGTAAGCTCCGGCAGCAACCAGGCTGATCGTATTAGCGGTGACACTTGCGGCATCGCTGATACTTGTTTCAATGGCCCGGTCGTCGACGGCAATTGTGTTGCTATCGATGCTCGCTGCGTCGTGATACTGAACAAAAACGCCTCCGTAGCCAGTGGTGTTCACGGTATTCTTACGTACCTCGGTACCGGTCGATAGCGCTGCCCCCTGGCCATGCAACTGTATCCCGTAGCTACCGTTGGTCAACGTGTTTTCAGCCACTACGAGATC